>WLLG01000042.1 GCA_009700815.1 Actinomycetota bacterium | reverse complement strand
CTGCGACCTGATGTGTTCAAAGAGACTTGGATCTCGATTGCGTTCACACTGTGGCTCATCATGGCAGGCGTCATGTTCTTCCTGATTCGCGCTCAGAAGGCCGGAGCGAAATCAGCCCAAGCCCTGACCGGCGTGATGCACCTGCTGCTCGTGGTGGCCCTGTGGGCAATGATCTTTCAGCCCGGAGCGCCTGGGTGAGCTTGAGTTATCACTGCGAGCAGCGGGTTGCTCGCATCGCAATTTCGCGACCTGAGCGACGCAATGCGCTCAACCACGAAGCACTCGATCAACTGCATCAAGCAGTGATTCGGGCTAGGGCTGATCATGAGCAGGGGCTTGTGCGAGTGTTGATCCTCACAGGAGCCGAGGACCAGTTCTGCAGCGGAGCCGATCTGAAAGAACTCGAAGATCTGGAGTTCACGCGTGCCCTGCGACTGATGCTCGACGACCTTGCGGGCCTTGAGTTTCCGACCATCGCTGCGATTTCGGGGGCATGCATGGGGCTCGGGATGCAACTTGCACTCTCCTGTGATCTGCGCATCGCCACTTCCGAGGCCATGTTTGCAGTGCCAGTTGCAAAGCTGGGCCTGATGGTTGACCACTGGACCGTGCAGCGACTCGTAGCCCTTGCTGGGCACTCAACGGCTCGCTGGATGATGCTGACTGCTCAGCCCATCACGGCTCAACGGGCCTACCAAGTTGGCCTGATTCAAGACCTTGTCCCAGATACGTTCCAAGCTGAGTCTGCGCAGTCACCCGGGGAAGCGGTGCTGACCTCGGCCGAAGACCTTGCTGGGCAGATCGCACAGCTGGCCCCCCTAGCCCTAGCTGGATCAAAGCTCGGCCTTGACCTACTTGAGCGGCCGGCACTGGGCACCGACTCAAATGGCGAGTACTTGGCAGCGTTTCATGCGGCCTGGGCTTCAGATGACCTCGTTGAGGGGCGATCCGCCTTTGGGGCGCGACGCAAGCCCGAGTTCAAAGGCCGCTGAAGGACTCACTTATTGGGCGCTCCCGCTGACTTACTCGGCGCTCCCGCTGACTTACTGGGCGCTCCCGCGCTGGGTTCCAGCTAGCTCCTCGCCGCTTTCTGAGTACACCGTGCAGATCACTTTGCGGTCCGCACGGGCCCAAGATTCCTCTGATGGCCACCAAGCACGAATGTCGAGCTCGGACAGAGTCCATCTGACGCCCACAAAGGTCTCAAATTGGTCGAAGCAGGACTGCTCCGAGAAATTCTGAACGGTGGCCGTCCCAGGATACGAAGTGCCCCGACCGGAACCTGGACCCAAGTAATCAGTAATCCAGTAGACCTCGTAGGCATGAGGGTCAGCACAATCAAGGAGCCACACGGCAGAATCCTCGGCAGGAGAGTCGGTGATCTCCTCAAAGCAGTCCCCAACTTGCAGGTCCCTAAAACCTTCGACCGTGGCTCCCGGTGGCGGCCCCGGGGTAGCAGTGGTCACAGTCTGCGGGCTGGCCTCAAGCGAGGTTGAACTGGCCCCAGATGAATCATCAGCGTCCTTAGTGGAACCGCCGCATGCAAAGAGCAGCAAGGTAGCTGCCATCACGGTAACCGCTGCTACCGCTTTTACCGCACTGGCCACCCGCTGCGGCTGATGACAGCGCTGGCTGAAGCACTCCGAAGAACGCCTCATAGCGATGGCAGATAGCGGTCTGTGTAGACGTACGCGTACCAGATCAGGACCAGAATCGCAGGAGTAGCCAGCACATAGATTGGCCAGCGGCGCACGAACTTTCCGAGTATCCACGCAAGCAGCGCAACAGCAGCAGCTGCTGCGCCAAAGAACAATGCAGTTTGCAGCGCCTTTGAGTCTCCTGCCTGGCCCTCATCAAACTGAGCAGAGGCTTTCGCTGGAGTGGCTGTTTCGCTGGGTGGGGCGACTACAACCGCAGCGGCCGCTGGGGGAGTCTTTAGCAAACCGTGAACAATGATTCGTTGTTTTGCTGAGTACTTCGGGTGACATGCAGTCAGCGTGATTCGGTTATCACCCATGTTGGCAAGAACTTCAACCTGAGCCGGGCTGACTGTGTACCAGGCCTGCGTGGGTTGGCCGGGGGCAGGGATGACCACGTAGGTGAACTCGCCCTGAGGTGTAGCTACTTGGATCTCATCTCCCACAACGAGTTCATCAATGCGGTTGAAGGGGGCTCCATAGGTGGTGCGATGACCTGCAATCGCCGAGTTTCCGGCCTGACCTGGCAATGGAGTTCCAGGGTAATGGCCGGGGCCCTTCTTGAGATCAGGTTTTGCAACGCCTTCTACAATCACTCGCTGCAAGCCAATCTTTGCAATCGTGATGACACCTACTGGCTCGCCTTCTGGCGGCGGTGCTGTTGCAGGCGCTGTAGCTGCGTCAACGCTGGCCAATTCCTCGGCAAGCTGCTTGATTACAACAGGCCCTGCTGTGGTCTTTACGTCAGACTCACTAGCTAGCGTCTTGGTGAGTTCGGCTTGCGCGTTCGACTGGGACAAGGCAGTTCCCCAGAGCTGATAGCCGACGAATCCGAGCACCAAGAGGCCCGCAACAATCAGCGTCTTTCCTACAACGCCAAGAATCCTTCCGAACATCCTCTCAAACTACCGGGAATGCTGGACAAAGCCTGTGCTTGGCCCGATCGACCCAAGAAGAACTAGCTTGTAAATGCTGTGTCGGCCATTGTCCACCTCCGTTCCGCCGTCGCACTTATCGGCCGATTCCCTGCTCTGGCTGGAGTGGATCTTGACGTGCACTCTGGAGAGATCCTTTTGCTCCGCGGGCCGAACGGTGCGGGAAAGACCACGCTGCTGGGGGTGTGTGCTGGCCTGATCGGACTCACTACTGGTGAGGCTCTAGTTCTTGGCGAGGACCTCACCACGAACCGCCGTGCTGTTCGCCGCCGTGTTGGGTTGTTGGGACATGACTCGTTTTTGTATCAAGACCTGTCGGTGGTCGAAAACCTTGATTTTTGGTCTCGTGCTGCAGCTGCCACTGTGGCTGATGGGCGAGCGGCCCTTGATCGCCTCGGGGTTGCTTCGCGGCTATTTGAGCTTCCAGTGCACTCCCTGTCTGCTGGGCAACGCCGCAGAGTCTCGTTTGCGGCAATGATCTGTCGCAGACCAGAACTCTGGCTGCTCGATGAGCCACATGCAGGCCTTGACAGTGCAGGCCGTGACCTTGTTGATGGCCTCATGGCGGAGGCAGCGACTAGCGGTGCCACCGTGCTGTTTGCCTCTCATGAACTCGACCGGGCAGAGCATGTCGCACACCGCTCGGTAACGATCAGCGGGGGAGTCATCCTTGATGAGACCCCGCCGAGTAGTGAAACCCGAGCTGACCTATGAGCCAGGGCGGAGGCGTTCTGAGTGATGCGTTGCTAGTAGCGCGTAAAGACTTGTTGTTAGAGCGGCGGGCCAAAATTGGGTTGGGTCAAGTCTTACCTTTTGCCATTTTGGTCCTGCTGTTATTTGCCTTCGCCCTTGATCCCGACCGGGGAATACTGAAGCTTGCCACTCCAGGGCTTTTTTGGGTGACGGTGCTGTTCTCTGCGGTGCTCACGTTGCAACGGAGCTTTGCCCTCGAGGCCGAAGATGGAATCTTGGAAGCTCTCCGCCTGTCCGGAATGTCGCCAGCGGGGATCTATCTGGGAAAAGTCACAGCTTTGACCATCGAATTGCTGTTGCTCGAAGCGGTGCTCGTTCTTGGCGTGGCGGTGCTCTACGACACCAAATTTTTAGGGATTCCCTTGCTGTTCGCCATTGCTCTTCTAGCGACATTGGGCATTGCCGGAGCAGGTGCTGTCTATGGCGCACTTGCCGCTCGGCTCCGAAGCCGAGAGACTTTGCTTCCGTTACTACTACTTCCGTTGCTTGCACCGGTCCTGATTGCCGCAACGCGCGGCTGTGAAGTCAGTCTGGAGCGCGAAGCTATGTCTGGTTGGCCATGGGCTGCGCTGCTCGGAATCTTTGCTCTGGTGTACCTGACCCTAGGTTCATTCTTATTTCGTCCCCTTCTGGAGGATGCATGACGACTACAAAAACTCAGTCCGCTTCCAACCTGTCGCCTGCTCCAACAGGAACTGGTTCTCGCGGAACCAGAGTGCTCGGCGGCTTTGCTCTTGTGTTCTTGGTTATTGCGGTGGCCTACGGACTATTCATTAGCCCGGCTGACGCGCAGCTCGGAAACACCATCAGGATTATCTATATGCATGTGCCCACGGTGATGGCTGCCTACATGGCGTTCATCATCACTGCAGTCTCTTCGGGCATGTACCTCTGGAAGCGAACAGAGTTCTGGGATCTGCTGGGCTCATCGGGTGCAGAGATTGGCGTCTTGTTCTTTGCCGTGACCATCGTGGACGGCGCCCTCTGGGGCAAGGTCACCTGGGGTGTGTTCTGGCGCTGGGAACCGCGTCTGACCACTTCGGCAGTACTGCTGATCATGTACATCGGTTATTTGGCTGTTCGTGCGATACCTGCCGATCCGAGAACGCGAGCAACTCGCTGCGCGATTATTGGCATCGTGGCCATTGTCAATGTTCCCATTGTCCACAAAGCAGTGGATTGGTGGCGAGGATTACACCAAGGCAAAACCGTATTAGGAACAATCGACCCCGAGATGGGCGGCACCCAACTCTTTGCGATGTACTCGGCTCTGATTGCTGGGCTGCTGGTATGCGTGTGGCTTCTGATTCATCGGTTCCGGGCCGGATTCCTTGCCGAACGAGCCAGCGACCTTGGCCTCGATCAGGCCCTAGAGGAACGCCGTCTCGAAAGCAGCCCAGCTACAGGAGAAGACGCATGAGCAGCAGCAACTTGACCGAAACACTTTGCATCGTTGGGGCTTGGCTCGTCACCTTCGGTGCTGTTGGGGCCTATGGTGCGTCGGTGATCCTGCGTGGACGTCGCCTCTCCAAGATCGTGCCACCGGAGCAGCGTCGATGGATGTAGATCCATCCGCTCCAGACCCATCGCTGCTCGACGATGAGGAATCTGCAGACGCTGCCACGCCGGCTCTTGACATCACGCCTCGACGCGCAGCCTCTACCTCTGGCTCAGGCTCGAAAAGCCTGCGTTCTTATGTAGCGGTGGGAGCAGTTGTCGTACTCATAGCAGCGCTGGGCCTAGTGCTCTTCAAAGGACTCAATAACGCGGCACTTTTTTATTACAACGTGGATGAAGCCGTGGCGCAGCGCCAAGACCTTGGGGATCAGCGTTTTCGAATGCAGGGCAACGTGGTCGACGGCACTATTGAGAAGTCCGATGGCGCCGTCAGCTTTGTGATTGCGTATGGGGACCAGCGCCTGAACGTGGTCAACAGCGGCGCCCCTCCGGAACTGTTCGACGCCAAGATTCCAGTCATTCTTGAGGGCCAGTTTGTTGGGGATGAGTTTCATAGCGATCAAATCCTGATTCGTCACGACAGCACCTATGACGAGAAGAACGCTGACCGTGTGAAAAAGGCTCAAGCAGATGCTGATGCACGCTCCGGGGCGAGCGGGTGAACCGAGCCCTCGGCCTGACTGGGCTGATTCTTGCTCTAGGCGGCTCACTCTTAGCTATCTCGGTGATTCTCACCGGGCTCAAGCGTTCTCGGCCTGAATTGATGCGCATGGGTCGGGCATATTCATTTGTGGTGTTGCTTGGAGCGACCATGGCAGTTGCTGCCATGGAGCGTGCCTTCATTCAACGTGACTACACCCTGAAGTACGTAGCGGAGCATGGATCCTCTACAACACCGGCGCTGTTCAACGTGGCCTCGATGTGGTCGGCGCTAGAGGGTTCGATTCTGTTGTGGGGACTCATACTCGCTGGCTATCTGGTCGTGGTGGCGCACAAGTTCCGCAAGCGACTCGATGATTCGCTCGTGGCCTGGGCGCTGATCACGATGTTCTCGGTGTGCGTGTTTTTCTTTGGCCTGATGCTGACTGCGGCAAATCCATTTCGGGGAAACATTCCAATTCCTGGCTTTGATGGGCCTGGGCCAAACCCGCTGCTGCAGAACCACATCTTGATGGCATTTCATCCCCCCATGCTCTACTTGGGGTACGTGGGCTTTACCGTTCCCTTTGCCTTTGCGATCGCAGCGCTCGTTACTGGCAGAGTCGGTGAAGGCTGGCTAGTCGAGACTCGCCGCTGGACATTGTTTGCCTGGGGGTTCTTAACCGCAGGCATCATCTTGGGCGCTTGGTGGTCATATGAGGTGCTGGGCTGGGGCGGTTACTGGGGATGGGACCCCGTCGAGAATGCCTCCCTGCTGCCTTGGTTAACGGGTACGGCTTATCTGCATTCCGTCATGGTGCAAGAGCGTCGCGGCATGCTACGTGTGTGGAATCTGTCGCTGCTCTGCGCAACCTTCTCGCTGACCATCCTTGGCACGTTCCTGACTCGCTCGGGTGTGGTTGCCTCGGTGCACGCGTTCTCTGCCGGTTCGGTTGGGCCAATCCTTCTGGGCTTCTTTGCGCTCGTGGTAGCAGTCTCGGTTGGGCTCATCGGGTTGCGAGGAGACCAACTGCGCTCAGCTGGTCACATTGACTCACCGCTATCTCGAGAGGGTGCATTCCTAGCAAATAACGTGGTGTTCGCTGCCTTAGCATTTGTGGTGCTGCTCGGAACCGTGTTTCCGCTAGTGATTGAGGCAACCACGGGGGACACCTTGTCAGTCGGACCTCCGTATTTCAGCCGAATGACGATGCCACTTGGGTTGACTCTGCTGCTACTGATGGCCATTGCGCCCGTCTTGCCATGGCGCAAAGCTTCGGGCGAGTTGCTCCGCGAGCGGTTGTGGTGGCCTGCTTGGACTGGGCTGGCAGCGGTGTTACTCGCAGTGCTGCTCGGCGCAACCGGAGTAGCTCCACTACTTGCATTTGGCCTAGGAGGATTTGCCGCTGGATCTGCATTGCGACAGATTGCGCTGGCAACAAAGCGACTCGGGTGGCGAGGATTTGTAGGCCGCGCCAACGGTGGCATGGTGGTTCACCTTGGAGTCATCGTGATCGGGGTAGCGCTCGCAGCCTCTATGAGCTTTATGAGCCAAGGTGAGTTCACCCTCAAAGAAGGCGAAACCGCCAGGGTGGCAGGTCACACGTTGCAATTCCTGGGTTCACGCACGGTTGATCAGCCAAACCGAGTCGAACTCGTGGCCAGAATAAAGGTCGATGGTGAACAGGTCTACGAACCCAAGCTGAACCGCTATCGCCAATCCGGCCAGACCATCCCAACACCCTCAGTCAAGGCCAGCCTGCGGGACGACATCATGATGTCGATCACCACTGCTCCTTCAGAGTCGGATCCCTCGCTAGGGCTTCGCGTGATTGTTCAGCCAATGGTCACTTGGCTGTGGATCGGTGGACTCATCATGGTGATCGGGACCGTGCTCTCGCTCTTCCCGGGTCGCCGCAGAAATCCGCTTGACGCAGTCTCTGCTGCAGCGCCGATCGAACAGGTTTCGGCATGAGCGCGGACACTCCGCGCAGGGCGCCCGTCATTGCGGGCATCGTAGGAGTCGCTGTCTTGGCCTTGGTAGTTCTGTTCTTAGTCAGTCCCAAGGGAGGCGAGACCAAGGTAACCAGTCCATTGCTCGGCAATCTTGCGCCAGAGCTTGCAGGGACGACGCTCACTGGGGAGCCTTTCAATCTTGACTCTGCCCGAGGGCAGTGGGTGCTCGTGAATTTCTTTGCCACCTGGTGCCCGCCCTGTGTGGCGGAGCACCCCGAGTTGATCAAACTCAATGAGTCCACCGCGAGCACCGGTCTTCGAGTGGTGAGCGTGGCCTTTGATGATTCCTCGGCCAACGTCGAGAAGTTCTTTGCAGACAATGGCGGCGACTGGCCTGTGCTCACCCAAGGCACTGGCGCTGTAGCGCTTGATTATGGCGTGAAGGGCTTGCCAGAGTCGTTCCTGATTGATCCCGCAGGTACTGTGGTGGCCAAGTTTGAGGGCGGGATCACTGCAGATGCGCTGCAGCGTTACGTTGCAGACTCCACAGCAGGTGGCTCATGAACAAGCGGCACACCCAGCGGCAAAAGTGGTGGTGGTGGTCACTCATGGGAGTCATCTTGGTGGTGCTGCTCGCCAGCGCCGCTGGAACCTCTCCCACAGAAGGCAACAGCGATGACCGACTGTTTGCAATCGCAGCTCAGATCAAGTGTGTGCAGTGCGTCGGGGAGTCGGTCGCTGGCTCGGCGGCACCGATTGCAATTCAGTTTCGTTCTGAGATTGCGTCTCAGATGAAACAAGGTCGCACGAACGACGAGATCCTCAATTTCTTTGCCGATCGCTATGAGGGCGTCTTGCTCACCCCGCCCTCCACGGGAGTTGGATCACTTGTCTGGGTGATTCCGGTCATTGCTATCGCTGGCGCAGCATTGTTGTTGGCAGAGAGTCTGCGGGTTCGGCGTTCACGTGGCCCCGTGCAGCAGCCAAGCCCCGAGGATGAAGCTCTTGTAGAGGTCGCACTCGAGGCCCGTCACAGCGAACCCTCGGTCACGAGCACGGATACAACGGATGACTCCTGAGCAGCGGGCAGCGCTCGAGGAGGAGCGTGAGCACCTGCTCGGTTCGCTAGAAGACCTCGAGAGCGAGTTCTTGGCCGGGGACATGGATGAGCAGGATTACCAGACGCTGAAGGAGGAGTACACCGTGCGCGCTGCGCAGGTGCTGCGCAAGCTGGACCCAAGCTCCACCAAGGTGAAGGTTGTGCAGAGTCCGCCACCGGACCGCCGGGGCGCCTCGCGCTGGCGAACTGCTGCGGTGGTTCTTGGGGTACTCGCATTCGCTGGTCTCGCTGGAGTGCTCGTTGCGCGGGGCTCAGGCCAACGTGGTGACAACGCAATCACCGGTGATACTGGTTCGCTTCGACAACAGCTCGCTACCTGTCAGACCACATCTTTTCAAAAGCCAGCCGAAGGAATCGACTGCTACGACCAGATTCTGGCCCAAGCTCCCGAAAACCTAGAGGCCTTGACGTATCAGGGCTGGGCCTATGTGCGTTCAGATCAGCCGACTAAGGGGCAGGCAAACTTTGACCAGGTGATCGCACTCGATCCGAGCTACGCCGATGTGCGAGTGTTTCGCGCCAGTGTCGCCGCTACTGCCCAGGATTATGAAACTGCTGCTGAAGAACTAGATACCTTCTACGCAAGTTCGCCACCGGCCTCCGCCGTGCAGGTGTTGCAGTCACAGGGCCTAGAGCGGAAAATCTTTTTTGGTCTGCTCGATTCGGGTACTCGCGACTGTTGGCAACAAGCCGCACAAGCGCAGCAACAGGGGGAGCAGTTCAACCAGCAGTTCCTGGATACGCTCGGAAGCTGCCTTCAAGCCGAGCTAGCGAAAAACCCGCAGAATGTTGACGCTCTAGTCTCGCTCGCATTGAGCAAGGTCGGCCCAGAAGTGGCGGACCTTCCCGCTGCTAACGGGTTGCTCCAAACAGCGCTCCAGGTAGCTCCAGAGTTCGGCGATGCCCTGCTCCTGCGGGCATCCCTGGCGGCTGCAGATTCCAGATTCAACGATGCGCAGACTGACCTAGCGGGGTTGCAAGGGCTGCCTCGACCGAAAATATCTTTCCTGATTGGCGGCCCCGAGACTCTGTCGGAATCCATCGCTGCTGCAACACGAGCAGCAACGACAACTACGAATCCCAACCCCAGCAGTAGTACTACGACCACGAGTCCCAGAACGAGCGATTCAAGGATTCCGAACCCCAACGGCGGGTAAGGCTAGCTACTGTGTTCCGATGAGAATTCTTCTAGTTGGTGCTGGTGGCGTTGGCGAAGCGTTCTGCGCGATTGCTTCAAAGCGTCTGTTCATTGAGTCCATCATGGTGGCGGACATTGACCTAGCCAAGGCCCAACGGGTTGCCGCACGCGACAGTAGGTTCACCGCTTGCGAGCTTGACGCATCATCGGCTGCTGCGGTTTCTGCGGCTGCTATTACATGCCGGGCACAACTTGTGATGAATGCTGCTGACCCCAGATTCGTCATGGGAATTTTCAACGGGGCGTTTGAGGCTGGAATCCATTACATGGACATGGCCATGTCAATCTCTTCAGTTCACCCCGAACGGCCAACAGAGCTATGCGGGGTCAAGCTAGGAGACCTGCAGTTCGAGCAGTCCTCGCAGTGGCAGGAGCGCGGCCTGCTAGCGCTCTGCGGTATGGGAATCGAGCCGGGCATTGCCGACGTCTTTGCCAAGCATGCTTCCGATGAGTTGTTCTCGGAGATCCATGAGGTTGGAATACGTGATGGCGCCAACATGACTGTTCGTGGCTATGACTTCGCTCCCACGTTCTCGATTTGGACCGTGATTGAAGAGTGCCTGAACCCGCCAGTGATCTGGGAACGAGATCGTGGCTGGTTCACGACACCTCCCTTCTCTCAGCCCGAGATTTTCAGATTCCCAGAGGGGATCGGAGATGTTGAGTGCGTCAATGTTGAACACGAAGAGGTACTACTTGTTCCCCGGTGGATTGATTGCAACCGGGTGACGTTCAAGTACGGCCTAGGTGACGAATTCATCGCCGTGTTAGAGACCCTGCACAAACTCGGCCTTGATGGAACCGAACCCGTGACCGTTCGAGGCGCCAAAGTATCTCCACGCGATGTGGTCGCAGCATGTCTGCCCGACCCGGCCCGCCTAGGTGACCGAATCGAAGGGAAGACTTGTGCGGGCACCTGGGTCACAGGTCTCGGCAAGGCCGCTGCCGGTGTAGCCCCAGCGCCAAGAGAGGTGTACCTCTATCACGTGGTTGATAACGAAGAGACCATGGGCCGTGACGGGGTGCAAGCCGTGGTCTGGCAAACAGCCGTAGGGCCAGTAGTGGCCTGTGAACTTATTGACTCCGGAGTCTGGTCGGGTGCTGGTGTGCTTGGTCCAGAGGCGCTG
>WLLG01000041.1 GCA_009700815.1 Actinomycetota bacterium | reverse complement strand
CTGCCGGGTTTAGGCAAGCTTTCGACTTGGTGGCGACCACTGCTCTCTCCCCAGATTGCATCCATCGCTCAGGGTCGCCAGCTCTGGAATTTGTTGCCGATCGAGCACAATGCCGCTTGGACTCAATCTCCCGAGTTGCCGCAGCTCACCGTAAAATTCTTTGAGCGTCGACCAGACGGTTCGCTAGTTGCAGTGTCTCATTGGAACAAGTTCCTGAAGGGCGCTCTGCTGCGACACCTGCTGGAGCATCCAGAAACCACACCAAGAAGTCTTGAGCACTGGGAGCACCCTTCGGGTTACCGCCTTGACCCCTTGTTGACTCAGGTCCGAGGACCTGTGACAGGGTTGGCCTTCGTCCAAGACTAGGTAGCCGACTGCAAAACTCCCCGCAGCAACGGGTAACTTTGAAGCGTGATGATGCTTGCGGAGGTGGAGACCTTTCTTTCAAGGCCGATTGCCCCGACGCGACGCGTTGCGATTGGCCGCCTTGAGCTACCCGTGGACCCAGCGCCTGGGTTTGGGGGGATTTTGCTGGGTGCGATTGCGGCACGGTTTGCCCCCGAGATCGACTCCGATATGCATGCCGAAATTTTGCAGTTGATGTCTCAACTAGAGGCTGGAAACAGCATTCCTCAACCCAAGCTGCGCCATCGCCTGCAAGAAGACACTGTTGGGTTGCAGCGTTGCGTTCATCGGGTGATTGGTGAGGGGGAACATCTGGAGTTTCAGTTTGACGAAGATCAAGGAACGCCTGCACAGCATGTTTTGTGTGCCGCCTATGCAGCGGCGCGTGTGCCATGGGATGTCGTTCCTGCTGTGATGTCTACGGTTCATAAGGGCCTGATGTGGCAGGGGGGAAGCGAGTCGGCGCTGCTGGCGTATCTCTCGGGACGAAGCGGCGTAGTTGCAATCAGTTCCGTGGGCGATCCGGTCTCCTGGGCACTTGCGATGCTCGACCTGCGTGACTCCCAGTCCGCTTCACCCTCTAGAAAAGATGTGCAACGTGCTTTTCGGACTCGTCTGCGAGCAGCGCACCCCGACCATGGAGCAGCGGACGACTCCGCAGCGGCGAGAATCACTGAGTTGACTGAGGCGCGTCGGATTCTGCTGGGCTAGCGCTCTGCTCGTGTCAGGAGTCTGCGGCTGACGGGTTGATCGCTTCGAGTTCTTTACCGCGCGTTTCTGGCAGGGCCAGAGCCACAAACGCAGCAGCAACGGGCGCGATGGCCAACAACGTAAACGTGAACCCGTATCCCTGAGCGTCAATCAAGTTCCCCGCAAACAGCAGGCCGACTACCGACCCGGCAACAGCAACCGCAGCCACTGCGCCGCGGACTGTTCCTCTGTGTGAGGTCGGGAAGAGTTCAGGCGAAATAACTGCCAAGGCTGGGGCTGCCATCCCGCCGATGATTGAGCCGAGCAACGAAGCAAACCACATTGGTACCCCGACTACCGAAAAGAAGACTGCGTTGAAGATGCCAATCGCAAGCAGTCCGGGGACGATTGTTGTCTTTCTGCCGTGCTTATCGGCAAAGCGACCACCGAGCAGCACGCCAATTGCGCCAGGGGTTGATGTGGCAATCACAAACAGCGTGATCATCAAAGCGCTGAACCCAACTTCGGTGCGAAGGTAGTCATTCTGGAGTTGCGATGCCGGGGCGAGAAAGACGTTGAGCAGAAAGAAAATGCCAGCAACCAAGGCAAAGCGCCAGAGATGCATTCGGCCCATGCCAGAGCGAACAGCGGAGCCAGCAGCGGGGTCAGATTGTGGCCCCGAGGCTGCCATCAGTGGGGCAAGCGGTTCCGCTGCGATCTCAGTCCCGAGGGCCGCAAGCGCCACCGACTCGCGATCCTGAGCGAGTTTCTGAAAGCGCCGACTTTCGGGCAGGTGTTTGCGAACATTCCAGATGAGCGGAAGCGACATTCCAGCAACCACAAAGGTCAAGCGCCATCCCCAATTGCCAAGGTCTGCTAGCGGCAGGGTCATGACGATGATGCCGGCGCCCAAGCCGTAGGCCAACGTGCCGAGGCCAGCAACCATGGCTCGTGATCCAGGTGGCATCTCTTCCACAGCGATGGTGTCAGCGCAGAGCAAACCGGCTATCGCCAAGTTCCGAGAGAAGAACTGAAGTGCGCCCACTGCCCACAAGCTTGGGGCGAGCGCCGTGATCAGCGTGAGCGTTGCGGCAACCATAAAAGAGCCAAGGGCCACTTTGCGTCTACCGATTCGATCAGCGAACACCATGACTACCAGGGTGACTACAACCCCGATCCGTACTACTGCAAGCAGGGTGGTTTGTTGCGAACGTGACCCGTCTCCAAGGTCTTCTGCAACGAAGGTCAGAACCTGAGATAGGAGTCCATAGAGCATCCCTCCAACCATGTTGAGCAAGGTGACTGAGGCGACCAGAGTCGCTTGGCGAGCCGAGAGTCGATCAGGGGTAGCCCACCAAGGCCGGCGGCCATGTGCAAGACCATCCGGGAGTGCCCGGCGAGCGGGAATCGAGTACAGCCAGCGCCAGTAGGGAACAGCGAGTTGGTAATCGATTGTTTGATGCAACTCAAAGCGCTGCTGCGGCACGGCGGCTGAGTCGTCACAAGAGTCTGTTGTGCACGGTTGCCACCGCACTGTTCGCTCACAGGTCACAAACGGTCCGGACTCAGCAGTCAGGGTGACGGAGCCCGACCTAGTCAGATCGGCCGCATCTTCGGGTGCTGACTCCAACAGCAGCACATCATCGCGAGGTTCCAATCGCTCTCGCAGTTCGGACTCTGCGCATTCAAAGTGATTGTTGATCCTCGCCATACGGTCCCCATGGTCAGCAGCCGAGCGATCTTGGCGCAGATCAGATCTTAGTGATCAGAATCAGGCAATACTGAAGGCGTGTCTCGACTCATTGTTCGGCCGTCCGCCCCGCTTTCTGGTGAGGTCACCATCAGCGGTGCAAAGAACTCCGCCCTCAAGCTGATGGCTGCATGTGTGCTTGCCGAGGGCCGCTATGTCCTGCGCAACGTTCCCGTGATCTCTGACGTGGAGTACATGTGCGCGTTGCTTGAGGCAATGGGAATGCAGACCCGCCGCCGGGAGGATGGTGCTCTCGAGATTATTCGCGGCTCGCAGGTCATTCCCGAAGCCCCCTACGAACTTGTTGAACGCATGCGTGCGTCGAGCGCCGTGTTAGGCCCGCTGCTCGCGGCAATGGGCGAGGCACGAGTTGCGATGCCTGGCGGAGACGACTTTGGCGCCCGCCCGATTGATATGCACCTTCAGGGCCTAGAAGCGCTGGGGGCTGAGTTCACTCTGAGCCACGGGATGATTCATGCGCGGGCAGAACGCCTTGTCGGTACCGAAGTCGTGCTGGACTACCCGAGTGTTGGTGCGACAGAGAACCTGCTGATGGCGGCAGTTCTCGCCGAGGGTCGTACCACCGTGCGTAATGCTGCGCGCGAGCCCGAGATTGCAGACCTCGGGGCATTTCTGAACCGCATGGGTGGTCAGATCCTTGGTGCGGGCAGTTCGGTGGTGACCATTGACGGCGTGAGTGATTTGCGAGCGGTGGAACACACGGTGATTCCTGATCGCATTGAGGTCGCAACGTTCCTGAGTGTCCTTGGCGTCGCAGGTGGTGAGCTCACTCTTCACCATGTGCGACCCGATCATTTGGACTTGCTCGTCGAGAAACTAGGGGCAATGGGAATCCGGATTTCTCCGGAGCCTGATGGCCTGTGGGCGATGGCCAGTGGTCGTCCCCGGCCAACCAACGTGGCCACATTGCCATACCCCGGTTTAGCAACTGACTACCTGCCCTTGCTGGTGGCCCTCCAGTGCTTCAACACCGGTACGAGCTACGCCACCGAGAATGTCTTTTCGGGCCGGTTCCGATATGTGGGGGAGTTGGCTCGCATGGGCGCGCAGGTACGCGTTGATGGGCACCATCTAGTTATCGATGGGGTAGAGCGGCTCTCTGGGGCGCCAGTTCGAGCGTTAGATATTCGCGCCGGTGCGGCACTCGTAGTTGCCGCTCTTGGCGCCGACGGCGAGACGGTCATTGCTGACGCTCATCACTTGGATCGCGGCTACGAGGGCCTGACTGATCGCCTCAGTGCGATCGGGGTGCAGATTGAACGGCTCGACTAGCTGTCCTGGTTTAGCGGGGTCCGCCGCGGGGATTCTTTGGCGGCATGACCTGCGCCGCTTCATCTTCGGATTCTTTCCGTTGACCGAGTTTGGCGGCTCGCTGGTTTGCCAGAAAAAGCAGTGCCGCAAACACACCTACTGGAACGAGCACCATCAGGATTTCGTCCCAACCACCTTGGTGAGCGAGGAGCACGGAATCAAGCATCTGGAACACAAACCTAGTGCGCGGGGTTGTTATAGGGGCAGCGAAGAACCATCATCTAGATCGTGGAACGTGTGCTTGTGCACAAATCTTTGTTCCCCCGAGTGAAGTAGGCATCGTGCAGGCTGAAGTTGAAGTAGTCATCGAGATCATCCGGCCAGCCATTCAGGCTGATGGCGGAGACATCACCTTGATTGATGTCGATCAGGAATCAGGCATTGTGATTGTTGAACTTTCGGGTGCCTGTGTGAGTTGCCCTGCTTCCACCGTGACGATGAAGGCAGGAATTGAGCGGATCATGATTGACCGCGTGCCTGGCGTGACTGCAGTTGTTCAGCCGGGTGAGAACGCTGAGCTTGGAACAGCAGTCACCCTGTAAAGCGTCAGTCGCACAGATTCAACCTGTTTAGCTTCGGGCCGAGGTGCAGGTTGCGCAGCGACCAAGCACATCAAGTCGATGATGCTCAGCTAAGAACCCAACTGAACTTGCTGCAGCTTCGAGGGCCCGATCAATTGATCTTTCCACCTCGTCACTCAGCGTTATGTCGGCCACGCGGCCACACTGCGTGCACACCAAGTGATGGTGATGCGAGGTCAGGTCTTCGGCGAGTTCAAAGTGGCTGTACTCATCACCGGCGATCAGGCGGTGCACGATTCCTGCCTCGATTAGTTCAGTCAGGTTGCGGTATGCGCTGCTTTGGGCCAACGAAGAGTCATGCCCAAGGATTTCAGGAATGGTGAGTGGCCGGTCTGAACAGGCCAAAATTTCTACCAGAGCCCTCCGAGAAGGGGTATAACGGAGGTTCTGTGATCGAAGACGCTGCGAAGCAGTGAGATGAAGTTCCTCGGCCGATTTTTTGGCTGAGGCTGCATCTGTCTTCGTGGTTGAACGCGGGACAGCGCTCGGTGCCTGTGTCGACATCTTTTCAGAGTAGCCGTGAGTGGGGAACTAAGAACAGATGAGAACTCAGAGTCCGCTGATTGTCAGAAGAGTTCAGTATGAACGCTGACCGCCCGCAGTTGATCGGTTTACCCACCCGGATTCGCCTGATTGAGCCACTGGGATCTGGTAGCTCTTGCACTGTCTGGAGAGCGCGGGACACTCAGTCGGGACGCGACTTTGCAATCAAGCTGCTGCCGATTCGGGGTGGGGATGCGTTGGCCGCTGAGCGGTTGCAGCGTGAAGCAAGAGCGCTCTCTAGGTTGAGCCAGGTTGAAGGAGCAATCTCTCTGCATCAAGTTGGCGTTGCTGCTGATGGGACAGCTTGGCTGCTCTTAGATTTTGCGCCTAGCGGATCCCTGCGAGATTGCATCCAAGCCCGAGCCGAGGATTCTGCACTCCCACTCTCACTCCCACTCTCACTCCGACTCCCACCCGCTGCGCCAGTGCCTAGAACGCCAGATCTGGCTGCGAGTCTGTTTTTGACGTTGGCAGAAGCACATAGCGCAGGGGTGATCCACGGTGATATCTCGCCTGCCAACATTCTGTTTGGCGAATCAGGTCAGCCGCTGTTAGCTGATTTCGGAATGGCTTCGCTACTCGGGGGCGGAGATGGCACCCTCGGAGTTGTGGGCTTCACTCCCGCTTACGCTGCACCAGAGCGGTTTCGCGGTGCTCCCCCTGATCGGGCTTCGGATGTCTTTGCTCTTGCGGCAACCCTGTGGCATTGGGAGTTCTCTCAACCACATGGCATCAGCTTTGCCGAGGTGCGCTCGAACGACTCAGAGCCGACTGCGACACAACGGCGATGGATGATGGGAGCGCTCTCGGAACTGCCCACGGAACGCCCCGATGCCCAAATTCTCGCCGACTCGTTAAACAGTCGACTGCCGCGGCACAAGGGCAACCGCTGGCGTTGGAAGTATCCTCGCCGAGATGTCGAATGAGATACACCAAGAACCAAGCACCGAATTGATCCTGACCGAGGTGCAAGCCGACGGCGTGGCCATCATCACGCTCAATAACGGCAAGGTAAATGCGCTGAGCGTGGAACTACTCAATGAGTTGCAACAAGCTGCAACAGCTTTGTCTCTAGACGCGAGTATCCGAGCGGTGGTCATCACGGGTAACGGTCGGGCCTTCGCTGCTGGCGCAGATATCACCCAGTTCGCGCAAGGAACTCCCGAGGGAGAGTTTGGGCTGTCCTCACCTGAACGAATTACTCAGATCGGCACGGCTTTTCTGGGTGCGCTCAACGCAGTAGCTGCGTTGCCTTGCCCAAGCATTGCGGCAGTGTCTGGAGTGGCCCTTGGTGGCGGCTGCGAGCTTGCGCTGGCATGCGATTTTCGCCTTGCTTCAGGATCGGCTCGTTTTGGTCAGCCCGAGATTCTGCTCGGCATCATCCCGGGCGGCGGCGGGACGCAACGCCTGAGCCGGCTGGTGGGGTCATCGGTTGCGAAGGAACTGATTTTTTCGGGTCGCATGATTCTCGCTGATGAGGCCCTTCGCATAGGCCTAGTCAACAGAATTGTAGAACCGGATCAAGTTCTTGCCGAGGCCACCGCCTGGGCTCAGAGCCTTGCCGCTGGACCGCAGCACGCGCTGCGCTTAGCGAAATCAGCAATAGACCAAGGCCTAGAAGGTTCGTTAGAGGATGGATTACTGCTCGAGCAGAACCTGTTTGTGGAATCGTTTACAACTCCCGATGCCGCAGTGGGAGTCCAGTCGTTTCTGAGTGATGGACCCGGCCACGCCAACTTCGCTTAGCCAGCCCAGGCAACGAGACCGAACTCGATCGGTACCTCGAGCAGATCATGGCGAGGGACGACTCGGGCAGTGACACCCATCCGCCCAGCAGTACTCAGCACCGCTGTGCCCGTATAACGAAGGTGCTGCTCATCCTCGTGGCCGTGCACCTGCAAGAGAACTGTCTGGGTGTCCTCGAGTTCGCCGGACTGGCCAACGTGGCCAACGAGCAACTGAACATCAACTTCGCTGGGGTCAAGACCACCTAGTGCAACGCTGGCAGTCACTTGACGCTGCGCACCAAGCTCCGCAACGTCCTCATTGATTTCAATGCGGTCAACATGAACCTGATGCCATTCGGATTCCAGCCGTGAATGGAACGCTGCGAGCGTGCGAGCCCCAGCAAAGTCGTCGCTCGAGAGTGCCACGGCTCTGGCAGCTGCGGGGATGTACAGGCCTTCTACGTAGTCCCTGACCATTCGATGCGCACCTACAAAGGGGCCCAACGTGCGGAAGTTTTCTTTCACCCTCGTCAGCCAAGCCCCAGAAAAAGACTCCTGCGAATCGGCTTGGTCGTAGTACAGCGGAATGATCTGAGTCTCAAGCAATTCGAACAAACTGTTTGCCTCAAGCTCGATTCGACGAGCCTCATCCGGGATTGATTCAGCCGATGAGATTGCCCAACCGTTCGGCCCAAATGATTGCCCGGGGGCGGAATCCTCATCACTACCTGAACTAAAGCATTCGGCCCACCAGCCATCCAACACCGAGCAATGCAGAGCTCCGTTTAGTACAGCCTTCATGCCACTCGTGCCCGAGGCTTCCATGGGACGCACAGGAGTATTGAGCCAGACATCTGCACCTTGCACGAGCGAGCGTGCCAACGCCATGTCGTAATCCTCGACAAACATAAAACGATCGCGGATCTGCGGGTCGTTCGAGAAGGCGACAATCTGACGGATGAGTTCCTTGCCCAACTCATCGGCGGGGTGCGCCTTGCCCGCAAAAATGAACTGAATCGGCCGCTCCTCGTTCAGGAGTAAGCGCATGAGTCGTTCGGGCTGACTCAGCAAGAGTGCAGCTCGCTTATAGGTCGCCATGCGTCGCGCAAAGCAGATCGTGAGTGCAGTTGGGCTCAGCGCCGTATTGACCCATTCCAGTTCTGAGGAAGAGCGCCCTTGGGCCAATCCGTGGCTCCGCAGGCGGTCGCGAACATGGTCCACCATGCGGACCTTCGAGGCATCGCGTGCGTCTTGAAGTACCTGATCATCGACAGTGAGAATGGACTGCCAGGCGTCTGCGTCGGCCCACTGCCAGTTCTCACCCACTGAGTCGGATAACACCTCGGCGATTTCAGCCGATACCCACGTGGCACCGTGCACGCCATTGGTGATCGAGCCAACTGGGGTCTCCTCTTCAGGAACTCCCGGCCAGAGTTCGGCGAACATCTCTCGGCTCACCTCGCCATGCAGAGCAGACACCCCGTTGCGCCGCTCGGCTAGACGCATTCCCATGACAGCCATATTGAATGGCTCCTCGGTTGCCTCCTCAGGTCGATGGCCAAGCTTCATGAGTTGATCAAGTGAGATTCCGCATGCAGCGGCCCAACTGCCAAAGTATTTCTCCATCAGCTCACGAGGGAACCGGTCGATGCCAGCGGGCACAGGAGTATGAGTGGTGAACACGGCGCCAGCGCGGACCGCAGCCAGAGCCTGATCAAAGCTCAGCCCGTCGCTACTCATATGTTCGCGAATCCGTTCTAGTCCTAAGAATCCGGCGTGGCCTTCGTTTGTGTGGAAGACCTCGGCCTCAATGCCCAAGGCTCGAAGCGCCCGAATCCCACCTACGCCGAGCAGAATCTCTTGACGCAGACGATGCTCAACATCGCCTCCGTAGAGTCGGTCTGTCACGAGCTGTAAGGACTCAGGATTCTCGGGAATGTCTGCGTCGAGCATGTACAGGGGGGTTCTGCCCACTGTGGCTTTCCAAACCTGCGCCGTGAGCGTTTCGCCAGCTAGGTCCAAGGTGATGCGAACGCCATCACACAGCTCCAGGGCCATTGCATGCGGGTCCAAGTCAGGGAATCGTTCCTGTTGCCACCCATCCACGCTGAGCGACTGTCGAAAGTACCCGTGCCGGTAAAATAGGCCGATTGCTACGAGTGGGACTCCTAGATCTGAGGCCGCTTTGAGGTGATCCCCAGCAAGAATTCCAAGGCCACCGGAATACTGCGGAACTGCTTCAGAAATGCCGAACTCAGGAGAGAAATAGGCAATGGCGCCAGCCTTGTTGGAGTCGAATTCAGCCGGCGCATCCGCGTTAAGTCCCGAATTCGGAGCGGCAACCTGTTGATACCAGCGAGGCAGATCAAGGTATGCACTGAGAGCCGCATCGGCTGCGGCAAGGCGCTCGAGGAACACCGGATCAGTGCTGAGTTCCAACAGTCGCTCTGTTGAAGCTTCGGCCAACACGCGCCGAGGGTCATGGCCGCCTTCGTCCCAGGCCTGGGAGTCAACCATGATGAATAACTCTCGAGTCGGGCGATCCCAGGACCAGCGAAGATTGCTCGAAAGGCGATCAAGCGCGGCAAGCGGTGCGGGGAGTTGTGGGCGAACGGTGAAACTTTTGAGTGCCTTCATTGAGTGTGAGGGTATCTCCGAGTTGGGGTATTTCAGACCCTCACCTGCTCAGCGTTCACAGTCTGTTCACGAAAGGCTCGCTGCTTCTGACTGAACTGTGTGCAGATGCTGGCGCAGTTGTCTGCAGCTGAGTGGGCTACCGGCTGAGGGCACTATGTCAGAGGTTTGCTCAGAATCCGCCGGTACTGTGTGTATCGATGTGTGAGTGCACGGGTAGGTCAAGTTGACGGAGCAAGCCGAGAGAAACGGTGTGACGAGCCTGGGTTGGACTCTGGGCGGGGTTGCTGCGGTGCTAGCCGTTGGGGTAGTGCTGTTCACAGTGATCGGGTCGCCATTTGGTGCGAGTTCTAGCTCTACGACCACTTCTGTTATGCCAACCACCACAGCGGCCGCAGTAACAACGACCACAGATGTCAACCAGGGCCCGCTACCAACCGACAGGGTTGCCTATGTCACCTCCACAGGGCTCGTGCTCAGCGGCACGGGGGCCGAGCCGCCGATTCAAGTCGCAACTGACGCGGCTAGGGGCCCAACCGGTCTGGGTGCGATTGCAGTGGCCCCAACAGGCGACCTGATTGCCTACCTGCGTACCGATGGTGCGCTCGTGGTCGTGCCCTCAACAGGTGGCGCTGCGGTGGTCCTTGCTGCTGACGCAGTTCTTGCAGATATTGGTGAACACATTCTGTTGGCCTGGGATCCGACGGGTGCGCAGATTGCATACATTGCCGTCGGGACTGCCGATATGGCCGAACCAAGGGCGACTACCCCCAAGCCGCTTTCTGCCGGCCAAGGCGTCTACCGTGTGCCAATGCCCGAGGGAGTTCTGGGCAATGTGGTCAAAGTCGTAGACCGCACGGGCGCCGCTGTGATGCGAATCGGTGACCCCTCGACACGTTCGATGGTGGGTCTCGCTAGCTCAAAGTCCGATGACCTCATGCTGCTCGAGTCGGTAATCCCAGGAACTGATAACCCCTACACCCTCGCTGCTGCCACCTCGGGATCAGATGCCCTGACTCCCACATTTCTCTCTGCCGATGAACCGACATTTTCCTCTGACGGCAGCTTCATTATTGCGGTGGGCCCAGACAAAAGCGGTAAGGAAATGATCCGAATCGCCACTGACTCTCTGACTCGTACGACTTTGGTTTCGGCTGATCAGATCTGTGCTCCTTCGGTGTCTCCGGATAGCACTCGGATTGTCTATGGTGCCGGGCCGAACTGTTCCAAACTCATGCTGATCTCCG
>WLLG01000040.1 GCA_009700815.1 Actinomycetota bacterium | reverse complement strand
GAACCCTGCTCAATGCGCTCAAGTTGCCAACCGGCGTTTGGTGCAGTGGTCACAACTCGAATGCTCGAAGCCGTCCAAATGACAGTGGTAGTCCCGCCCTCCGCCGACAAAGTCGTGGTGCCGCCAACAGGCGCAACCGTCGGTGCGGGGGCTGGTGGCTGAGGGACCGTGTCGGGAACAGGCGGCACCTCTGATGCTGGCGGCGCTGAACCGATACTTGGTTCACTTTGGGGGTAATTCCCGGAATCGGCTCCTCCAGATTGGTCGCCTGGAACAGTACTGACTGAAGATCCATCAGAACTCACTGCGATATCGGGGTTCTCTGGCAGAGAGGATTCTGTGACCTCGGGGTTCTCTGGCAGAGACGAAACTGGCAGTTCCGGAATCAGTTCTTCTCTGGTCTGCTCGCGGCGCGAATCATCAGCAACGTTTACAACCTGTCGGCCAGCAGCACCAGAGAATGCTGACGCTCCTACAACCACAACAAGCAGCACTGCAGCCACCGAAGCTGTTGCACTCGCTAGCTGCCGGTTGCGGCGAGCCCTAGTAAACCGAGGCTGCAACTGCTCCAAGTCGCTTTGAGCGCCATCTTGGGAAAACTCAGAGGATTGAAAGCGGTTTCGGAGTTCATCATCAAAGTGGTCTTCAAGATTCATGGTGCACCTTCTCGATAGGGGGCGTCTGAGTCATGTGGCTGCAGGATGTTTCGTAGTCGTGCCCGGGCCTGATGTAGGTGGTACTTCACTGCTCCGTCGCTGAGCGATAGGGCTGCTGAAACCTCAATCACAGACATGTCATCTAGGTAGTGCAGCACCACAACGGCACGCTGTTGCTGACTGAGTTCTGCAACTGCAGCGGCCAACTCGCTGTCATGGAATTGCATCGAGTCGGACATCTGCTGCGCCATTCGGCTGGGCGGTTCTGGTCGCATCCCGAGCCTGAGCACAGCTCGACGTCCGCGAACCCGCCGGCGATGGACGTCGGTAGCGCGGTGAATTGCTACCCGTCGTACCCAACCGAGGGGATCATCTAATTGCCCGACCTTGCGCCACCTGACAAACGCTCGCTCAAACGCGTCGGCTACACAATCTGCAGCAACTTCGGGATCTCCGCAGATATACGAAACTGATCGCACAAGCCGGCCGTACCCAGCAAGAAACAACGCGTCAAACTCACTCGGGACAACCCGCGCGTGAACCTCGGCTTCATCTGCTGACCATTCCAATACAGCCATTCAACACGTAGACACGATGAAGTGGCCTGCAAGGTTTGGTTTGGACTCAGAAAATCTTTTGGGTGATCTAGCCCAGCACTACCTTGCGGTGGTCGGGCACACCGAAGAGCAGGTACAGTACCTAACTCGTTGGAGAGGTGCCGGAGTCCGGTCGATCGGGCCTCCCTGCTAAGGAGGTGTGGGGGCAACCTCACCGTGGGTTCGAATCCCACCCTCTCCGCCATATGGCTCTGTCGCCAGCTTCGGCCGGCGGCAGAGCCAGACCAACCCGGATGTTTCTGGTCGAATATCGACCAAATTCATCCGAGTTGCTAGAGTCATCAACTCCAAGCGTTCGTAGCTCAATTGGATAGAGCATCTGACTACGGATCAGAAGGTTGTGGGTTCAAGTCCCGCCGAGCGCACCACCGCAAGCCCCCGCAATTGTGGGGGCTTGTTCAGTTTTTGGGCGGCGCCGGGAGTGTTCATTTCCCCTTGGAGTTTTCAGGTAATGTTGCGGTTTCTGTTCCTGGAATCCCCCCCGGGAAGACTGCGAGTCCTAGCCATGGAACCAACTCACTGGTCGCTCAGCCGAAGGAGAGCAGTGGTTGAGCGCTGTTCGGCCGCCCTTCTCTCGCTGCTGACGCTTCCGCTTGTGTTGCCTTGTCTAGTAATTTCGGCGATCAGGTTTCGCGCCAATCCAGTCTTTAGACAGGAGCGCGTGGGCCTCCATCAGCAAACGTTCCTCTTGCCAAAGATTCGTTCCCTGCCAACGACGACCTCGAGCACCCTCGACAAATACTCCCTCAATGCCGTGACCTATGGAAGGTGGACTCGCCTGCTGCGGCGAACCCACATTGACGAACTTCCCCAGTTGTGGTCAGTAGCGGCCGGAAACATGTCGCTAGTCGGTCCGCGGCCTGAAATGGTGGCCTTGTCAAGCACGTTTGACCCCGACTTTGTCGAGATGCGAACTTCAGTGCTGCCTGGAATGACAGGGACCTGGCAGATCAGTGAGGCCTCTTCCGAACTCATCAATGAATCCCCCGAGTTCGACCGCATCTATGTTGAGTCCGCCTCGGCGAAGCTTGACTTCTGGATCCTCTGCCGCACGATTCAGATCCTCGGTTCTGGCGATGTCATCACGTTGGTGGATCTCAAAGAACGAGCTGATCACAAAACACAGCACAACTTGATCGGTGGATAACCGCAGATCAAACCCTGCGATTCGTACTTGTGGGATTCGGATTGACTGCATCGACCTAGACGAAGCAGTTGCGCAAACAATCGCTCAGGCAAGTGCTCTGCGGAGCAACCGGAATGAGCAGCGCGGCGTGGCTGTGCACCTGTGCAACGCATGGACTCTGGCCTACGGGCTCAAGGACCCAGCGCACGCAGACCGGGTCGACTCGGGCGATCTCAACCTGCCCGATGGCATGCCATTGGTCTGGTTGGGTAAACGCTTTGGACTGCCAATCAGCAATCGCGTGTACGGGCCCGACCTGATGAGCCAGACTCTCGATCAGGGTCGCAGCAGCGGGCTTCGCCACTACTTGTACGGAACTACTGAAGAAACACTTTCGCAGTTGCAAGAGAGACTGGAGACTCGCTTTCCCGGTGCTCAAATTGTTGGGAGCGAGGCTCCACCATTTCGCCCCTCAACGCGGATCGAGGAGCAATCCCTAGCCGCCCGGATTCGGGACAGTCAGGCGGATGTGGTGTGGATCGGTCTCGGTACCCCACAACAAGATGAACTTGTCCATCGGCTCCGACCAGAGGTCCCTGCAGTGCTCATTCCTGTCGGCGCCGCCTTTGATTTCTTGGCGGGAAACAAGTCACAAGCTCCGAAGTGGATGCAGCAACGGGGCCTCGAATGGCTCTTTCGCCTATGCAGCGAACCGAAGCGCCTCTGGCGGCGCTACCTCATTGGCAACCTGGTGTTTGTCCGTGGGGCGGCACCGGATTTTCTGCGAGCAGTTCGCCATGCCCCCGTTGCACCACGTGTCATGCGGCCTTGGGGTGCGGCTTGGGAAGCGACTCGCGACATCCCGCGAATATCTCTACCCCAGAGCCAACTCGACCCAGACGCAGACCTAAACACAGCCGCAGCCGCAACCGCAACACTCTGGTTGAGTCAGATTGACCTGCCCGAATCGCTGCAGACCTACGGTGCAGCAAAGCTCGCTCAGGAGTTCGCCTGTGAGGGCTCTGCAGCCGAACAGCTCAGTCAAACCCTGTGTTGCCCAGCAGAGGACTTCTCTGAAGCTGCGCTTCAGATTCTGGTCGAACAGTGCCAGAATTCACGCTCTGGCTCAGGAGTCCTGATGCAAGACTTCACAAGGCAACTCAAGTTGCGCCAAAAAAGGTAACGGTCCACAGAGATGGCAGTTTCACAGCAGCAGCGGATCTTGGTCACGGGTGCCGCTGGCATGCTCGGATCGCATATTGTCGATGTCTTACTTGCACGCGGTGATGCAGTGGTTGGCGTAGACAACTTTCTCACTGGCGCCAAAGCAAACTTGGGTGCAGCGCTGGAGCATCCAAACTTTGAGTTCCTCGAGGCAGACATCTCAGATGGGATTGAAGTATCAGGATCGCTTGATGCAGTGCTTCATCTGGCCTCGCCAGCCTCGCCACTTCACTTTCGTACCATGCCCCTTGAGATCCTTCGGGTGGGATCCATCGGCACGCTCAATGCCTTAGACCTTGCCGACCGAACTGGTGCAAAGTACTTGTTTGCCTCAAGTAGCGAGGTCTATGGCGAACCAGAGGTGCATCCCCAGTCCGAGTCCTACCTCGGCAACGTCAACACCCTGGGCGAGCGCAGTTGCTATGACGAAACAAAGCGGTTTGGCGAGGCCGCAGCAGATACGTATCGCAGAGACCGTGACCTAGACATCCGAATCGTTCGCATTTTCAACACCTATGGTCCGCGGAATCGAGCCGACGATGGCCGAGTGGTGCCCAACTTCATCACCCAGGCACTTGCCAATCGGCCACTCAGCATCTTTGGCGATGGTTCCCAAACCCGTAGCTATTGCTATGTAGAGGATCAGGCTGCGGGCATCTTGTTGCTGCTCGACAGCGAGCTAACAGGCCCCGTGAATATTGGAAACCCGACTGAGCATACGGTGCTGCAGCTTGCCGAGATTGTGCTTGAACTAACGGGGTCTACCGCTGGCGTGCAGTTGCTACCGCTTCCCCAGAATGATCCCGTCCGCCGTAGGCCAGATATTACGCGAGCACAAGACTTACTCGGATGGGCACCAGTAGTTGACCTAGAGCAGGGTCTTACCCAAACAATCGATTATTTCCGATCTATTGGTTCCCGCTAGCCCCTGAGTGGCCCCAGAGATCTTCCCTTGTCAGCGGCCTGAGTTGTAGTACCCTCTAAAGGTACTTTCGAAAGGTCAGGTTCAGCCATGATGAAGTCCCCCCCCTCAAGCTCTACCAAAGTCCTAGCTGCTTTGTGCAGTTTGGCTGCTGTTCTCGTGCTATCCGTAGGCACCGCATCCGCTGCGTACAACGTGCCGGCCACCGTTACTGCTAATACCTCTACGCCCGCTGCAGGTGGGCCCATCACTCTCACCGCCCAAGGGTTCGGCCCGGGAACAACGGTTCAGTTCAGCGTGGAATCAACCCCACAAGCCCTCGGGTCAGCCGTCGCTAACTCCAGCGGTGTGGCCACCCTGACCACTACCTTGCCGGCCAACCTTCCAGCAGGCGCACACACAATTCGCGCCGTGGGCACTGACGCATCAGGAGCACCGCTCAACGTGACGACCACCATTACGGTCGCCGCCGCTGGTGCTACCACTACGACCACCGCTGCAGCTAGCCCAACAGGATTGGCAGCAACCGGATCGAGCAGCGCCGGACTCGTGCGGATCGGCGTTGTGATTGCAGTTCTCGGCGGACTCCTGCTGCTTGCCGGCAAGCGCAGAACTGAATCAGTCTGATCCCTGCTCGCTAGGTGAGTGACGCTGGGGTAGTCCGACGGCCTCCGGTCACAAGGAAATCAACGAACACCACGCCAGCGATTGCCGCTGTGGTGGTTCTGAGTGCCGCTGCTGCCTTTCTTGCGAGTAGTAGCCCGACGGCAAGTAGATGGGTTGACTTCCTCTTGCTTGCAGTTGCTGGAGCAATCGTTGCCCTGGCGGCGAGCCGTGCAGGCGACGCATCCCTGATTTGGATCGGTGCAGTGGCAACTCTGGCGGCTGCACCGTCTTGGTGGACGATTCTGGCTGGAGCCGGGTTTGCACTTGCTCTTCTGTCTGCTGCGTTTCGCGCACCCGTTTGGGTTCGAGCGCTAGCTGGAGCACTTGCTTTTCAGGCCCTTCTTCGGCTGCCACCGGTTGGCCCTTTTGGCGCGTGTTCAGCCATTGCAGTAGCTGCCTGCCTGCCCCTACTGATCTCTGGCTACCGGCATTGCACGAGCATCAATAGACGTCGATGGGGGATCTCAATTGCGGCAATCCTTGTTGTTCTCGTCATCATCTGCAGCGCAGCAGGGATAGCTACCCTGCGCGCCGCTCCACAATTGACACAGGGTGCTGACCTTGCCCGCAACGCAGTGCAAAAAGCCCCCACGGATGAAGCTGCAGTAACAGTTGAAAAACTTCGGAATGCAGAGAGGTTGTTCTCCCAAGCACAGAACAGCCTGCAACCCTGGTGGGTAAAGCCCAGCCTTGGAGTTCCCATTTTGGGCCAGCACGTTCGCGCTGCCACTGTCGCAGCCACTGCGGGAGAATCACTGTCTTCAACAGCCGCTGCCACGGCGGAGAAGATCGACGGTTCGCAGAGTTTGGTGTCGAACGGCCAAGTCGACATCAGCTTGCTCAGCAGCTACCGGCCGATTGCTGAGCAAGCAGCACAAGAATTACAAACAGCCAAGCGAGAGGTTTCGAATCTAGCAAGCGGTTGGCTACTGCCCCCCGTTCGCCAGCAGTTAACGAATCTCACCGATGAACTCAGTTCCGCGGCCCCGGCAGCAGCAACAACTGCCAAAGTGCTTCGCAGTACAGACGGCATCCTCGGGGTAAACGGACCAAGAACCTATCTGGTGCTTGCCACAAATCCTGCAGAGACTCGTGAGCTTGGTGGATTTGTCGGCGGCTACGTACTCATCACAGTCACCAACGGTCGGGTCGAACTCCTGCAGTCCGGCAAGGCCAGCGAACTCAATGAGGCCCTCTCCGCCGCTGCACCAAAAATCGGTGACGCCCAGTTCAGCAATATCTACGGTCGCTATCAGATGGATAGGTACTTCAATAACGTCACCGCTCCCGCTGATTTTTCTCTCGCCGCAACGGCTGCTCGCGATGGTTTCGCTGCCGCAGCTGGAACGCAGGTAGACGGTGTGATCTTGGCCGATCCCGCTGGCGTAGCAGCCCTATTGGAACTCACCGGAGCAGTGGATGTTCCTGCTGCAGAACGCACGCTCGATGCCAAGACCGTGGAGCAGTACCTACAAGCTGATCAGTATGTGCAATTTGAACAAGACTCTTCGGGCCGAACGGACGTGCTAGTCGATGTAGCTCGAGCAGTCACCGAAGCCCTGTTCAATCGGCCGTTACCTGGTCCGGCAAAAATTGTCTCGACCCTTGCGCCGGCCGTTCGTGGTGGTCATCTTATGCTCATCTCTTTTGATCCCCAAGAGCAGCAGACTCTGGCCGCCACCGGAGTCTCGGGTGCGTTTGGCACCACGCCGGGACATGACTTCCTCTCAGTCAGAGGGTTCAACGCGAATGCCAACAAAATCGACTCCTTTCTGCACCGCAGTATCAACTACAGCGCTGAGTTCGACCCACGTACAGGCGCAGTACAGGCCACAGCTCAGGTCGTGATCAGAAATGATGCGCCAAGTTCTGGCCTACCCCCGATTGTGATAGGCAACGGTAGTGTCCCTGCGGGCAACAACAAGATGGTGCTTGCGGTTCACTCTGCGCTTGAACTCAAAGGGCTTCTTGTTGACGGTGTCGCCACGCCTGTTGAAACGCACGAAGAGTTTGGCGGCTACTCCTACCGATTCATCCTCGAGGTTCCAGCCGGTGCCACTATGAATTTGAGCTATCAGCTCGCCGGCCGGATCAACCCAGGTCCTGAGTACCGGCTTGATGTATCTGCCCAGCCCATGGTCAACCCTGACCGCTACAGCCTCACAGTCAGCGACGGGGAGCAATTCCAAGCTTCAACCTCGAACCAATTGGACATCCTCAAAGGAGAAGCAACCGGTGTGGTTCCTTCACAATGGAGAACCCCTGTTGAAGTGACCTTCCGTCCTAACTAAGCCTTCCAAACATGTTCACCGGCTGCGGGCAAGGTACCGCAGAGAGTAGAATCGACTTACTTATGCCAGCGTCAGTTGCAGATCAAACAAATGGAATTCGAGATGCAATTGCTGTTGCTCGCCGACGAAAGTGGCTGATTCTGTCTTGCGTGGTCACTGTGGTCCTGACTGCAGTGGTGGCAACGAGCCTTCAGACTCCTCGGTACAAAGCTGAGTCGGACTTATTGATTCGTCAAGGGAGTAGCTCTGCCCTCTTGAATCCAGAGGTTGCGCAATCAGCACAAAATGCTCGCCCTTTGATGGAAAACGAGCTGGGTCTTGCTCGAAGCTTGCGAGTGGTTGAGGCAGCCACCAAGGAACTTGGATTTAAGCCCGAGGTCACCGTCTCAGCCAATGCAGAGTCCGACATCATGACCATTACGGCGACGAGCACAAATGCAGTTGCCTCCGCAGCCATCGCAAATGCCTACGCAGCGGCATTCATTGATGTTCGGCGAGCTTCGCTCGTGGACGAATACGTGGGTGCAGCCGAGACGATTCAGGCCCAGGCCGAGCAACTTGATGAAAAAATTAGTTCTTTGCAAGCTGAACGTGACAATGCGATTGCTGCACTTCCAAGGAGCTTCACCCAAGCAGAGGAGGCCTCACGGATCACTGAAGCCTATGCCCCTCGATTGACCGCCTTGGATCTGGAACGAACACGCCTCGATCAGCTCACCGCAAACTTGGACTTGTCAGCGGAACTCCTCCAAGGCGGTGGTGCCTCCATCATTAGCAAGGCAACAGTCCCCTCCGCTCCCTACTCCCCGAAGATGCTGAACAACATTGCCGTGGCAATGCTCTTAGGACTCTTACTCGGAGCAGCGATGGCTCTGCTGTTTGAAAACCTAGACACATCCCTGCGCTCAGAGGAGGAACTCAAGAGCGTGTCTGGCCTAGATGTTCTCGCTGTGATTCCGATCTACGAGGGCGACAGCAAAGGTGAGGAGATGTCTGTCATCAGCAGCACAGACCCAACTTCATACCCAGCTGAGGCATACCGGAGTCTTCGTACGGCGGTGCAGTTCCTTGCCATCGATCGACCTATTCGGACGGTGCAGGTCACCAGCCCGCGGCCGAGTGACGGAAAGACAACAACTGCTGCCAACTTCGCTGTAGCCGTAGCTCGGGCAGGGAAACGAGTTGTTCTGGTTGATTGCGATCTTCGCAACCCACGAGTTCACCGTTGTTTTGGCCTGAGCAATGAGCACGGATTCACCTCCCTCTTGCTTGGTGAAGGAACATTCGAAGGTATCGGTCAGAGAATCCCCGGCGAACCAAACTTACTGGTGGTCCCATCCGGTCCAATCCCCCCCGACCCATCCGAGCTTCTGTCCGGCAAAAGGGCCCAAGCATTGCTCGCCAGCATGGCCGACGTCGCAGACCTAGTAGTCATTGATTCTCCACCAGTTCTTGCAGTATCAGACCCACTTGTCTTATCCGCTGTTGCCGATGGCGTCATCCTTGTGGCCTCTGTAGGCAATTCAGATCGCAACCAGATAGCCAAAGCCGTCAGCCAATTGAGACAAGTTGACTCTCCACTCATTGGAGCAGTCCTGAATCGCTTCAGGGGAGACAGCAGCACCTACGGCTACGGATACGGCTACGGATACGGCGCTCAAAACACTCAGGATGCAGCCAAGAAATCCGCCAAAAGCTCCGGCTCGAAGACCGAAGATGTTTCACCCAGCCTGATTGGTTCCAACGATAACAATTAGTTCTGCGCCGTCTGGCTCAATGGGAGATGGGTCAGTTATCGGGAGAACGTCCATTGCGCTCAAACCGATTGCATTGGCGAGCACCTCGGCCTCGGCTTGGTGCGGGCCCCGGTAATAGACCGTGGTGGCTGCGAGGTCATTCACCTTGGCATCCGTTGGCGTTCGGGTTGTGTAGCCCTGAGCAGCGAGCTGTTCAGAGACTTTCGCCGCTGCTCCCGAAGTCCGAGTGCCATTGCCAACCCTGACCGTCAACTCCTGAGGCGACTTCACGACAACAATCGGGGCGGCGGCTGTACTCCTAGTCGACGCGATCACCGTCGTAGTAGGTGTGGTCGTAGAAGTAGTAGATGCAGAAGGGCTGGTCGTGCTGCTCGTTGCAACTGAACTACTGCGTTCGACTGTAGTCGTAGGGAGTGCATCGGCATCTTGGCTTCGGATCCCGGGGAATCCTGCAATTGCAAACCCGACAACGGCCGAAATGCCGATTGCAAGTACCCACAAACCCTTCTCGCCACGCTGCTGCATAGTGGCGAAGTTTAGGGCATCACAGATGGGCTTCCCCACATGCTCTGGGCAAATTGAGAACACAATTTGTCGAGTTCAGCCGCACAAGACTGAAACCCGATCGAACTCCCGCGATAGGGGTCAGCAACATCAAGATCCTCTGAGGACAGCACTCCATGAGCAGTGCGTCCCTCATTCAGAGCCTCAATCCACTCCTCAAGATCCAGATCACCCCTGGGACCAACGTTCCGAGACCGTCTCACAATCTCTGGAAGAGTGAACGTGCGGCGGAACAAGCCAGTCTGGCCATCCACAGCCCTGGGAATATGCGCTGCCTCCATCGTGAGGACTAGATCAGCATGTTCATCTAGATCAGCTAAGGGCTTACTCAAGTGATTAGACAGATCAAGCCCGTACGCTGCAAGCGCCGTAACTGAACCGGAGGCTGCTGGCATATTTGGCCGAGCGAGGACGCCTGCCGATGACACCTCAACTGCAACTCCTCGCTGCTCTGCTTCACGTTGCAGCAGTAGTTCAGCCATCGGCGAACGACAAATATTTGCAGTACACACAACCAATATTGACTCAGGCAAGTTGTTCCAGATACCAAGAATACGTGTCTTCAATTCCTTGGTGGAGTGGGATCGAGGCATGCCAGCCAAGCGCGTCGAGCCGGCCTGAGTCGAGCAGTTTGCGAGGGGTTCCGTCTGGCTTGGAGGAGTCAAACACGATCTGCGCTTCGGGGTAGACGATTTGCCCAATTACTCGGGCAAGATCACCGATCGAGATTTCTTTGCCAGCACCGACGTTGATCGGACCGGGGTCATTGAAGTGATCCAGCAGGAACATGCAGGCGGCAGCAAGGTCATCTACGTGTAAGAACTCCCGCAGAGGCGTTCCGGAACCCCAGATGGCCACGGACTCTGCCCCGGTCAGTTTTGCTTGATGGAAGCGTTGAATCATTGCCGGGAGCACATGGCTTGACTCGGGATCGAAGTTGTCGTTGATGCCATACAAATTGGTGGGCATCGCAGAAATAAAGTTGCACCCGTACTGGGTTCGGTAGGCATCGCACATCTTGATCCCAGCGATTTTTGCAATCGCATAGGCCTCGTTGGTGGGCTCAAGTGGGCCAGTCAGCAACTCGTCCTCAGTGATGGGTTGCGTGGCTAGGCGTGGATAGATGCATGAACT
>WLLG01000004.1 GCA_009700815.1 Actinomycetota bacterium | reverse complement strand
CGGGGCTAGCTGCTTCGGCAGACATGATGAGGTCGCCCTCGTTCTCACGGTCCTCATCATCTACAACCACGATGATCTCGCCCCGAGCCATAGCTGCAACGGCGTCCTGAATAGAGGCAAACACGGAGTTTTCCTGTCCCTGTTCGGCTAGCGGTTCTCTAGTCTCATTGCTCATCTTGGGGGGCTCCTTCGTGGATCGTATCGGTACTGCTCACTGAGTCTGACGGGAGATAGCCAGCAAGCAGGCTTTCCGCGTATTTCGCCATGACGTCAACCTCGAGGTTGACGAGGTCTCCTGCGACATGAGTACCGAATGTCGTCACATCGCAAGTATGAGGTATCAACGCAACTGTAAAGCCATCTGCTAGAACATCAACGACGGTCAGTGAGACTCCATCAATGGTCACTGACCCTTTCTCTACGACATATCGCAGCAATTCGGGTGGCATAGAAACTTGCAGGTTCGGTCCTGGGACGACGACATGACCTACTGCGTCAACATGGCCTTGCACGAGATGGCCTCCCAATCGGTCATCTAGGCGAACGGGGCGCTCAAGGTTCACTGGGTCACCGGCGCTCAGAGACTTCAGAGAGGTCCGTTCGAGGGTCTCTTCGCTCAGGTCGGCATCAAAGGAGTCGCTCCCCCACTCCACCACCGTCAAACAACACCCGTTCACAGCTATCGATGCTCCAAGAGTCACGTCCTCAAGAACCACTCTGGCTGCTACCCGTAAACGCGAACCATTCAAATATTCAATGGTCCCGAGTTCCTCAACTATTCCGGTAAACACTTCTGACTCCTTGCAATAGTCCTTGCTGGATGAACGCTACTGCTGAGCTGATTCTTGAGGAGCAAGCTCTAGACGTAGATCTTCTCCAACACGTTCCACTCCGACAAATCGACCACGCCAGACACTCGAGATATCCCACGCACCGGCACCTTCGAAAATGCCGTTCGCGTCATCGCCACCAAAGAATGCGGGGGCGAGGTAAATCACATATCGGTCTACGAGACCTGCCCGGTGGAACTCTCCTGCAACTCCTGCTCCACCTTCGACCAAGAGCTGCAAGATCCCGTCTGCACCCAACTGATCGAGTATCGCACCTAGGTCCCCACTCATCTCACGGCAGGGCTGCACCTTTGCCGTTGCAGCAGCCTTTCCGAGCACAATCCGAAGCGGATCTAGGGGATTCAGCAGCGGGGAAACGGGCGGGACATAGTCACGGACATTGAGTGACGGGTCGTCCCTCCGGATGGTGCTCGCACCCACCATGATCGCATTTGACTCTGCACGGAGCCGATGCCCATCCACTCTGGCCGCAGGGCCAGTGATCCACTGACTCGAGCCATTCGGAGCTGCTGTTCCTCCATCCGAAGTGCTTGCCATCTTGAGAACAACCCAAGGTCGGCCAGTGCGACGATGTTTCAGGTAGGGGGCGAGTTGTTGGCTCACTTTCTCGGCTTGAACCCCTAGGCGAACTTCAATCCCAGCATCTTTCAATCTGGATATTCCCGCTCCCGAGACTGCAGGATCAGGGTCTTCGATGCCGATCACCACACGTGCGACTCCCGCAGCAATAATTGCCTCGACACAAGGTCCGGTTCTGCCAGTGTGGCTGCAGGGCTCGAGTGTGACGTACATGGTCGAACCCATTGCGTCCTGCCCAGCCAGAGCTAGTGCAGCAATCTCGGCATGGGCCTCTCCAGGCTCCTGAGTTGCCCCTTCAATGAGCCGCCCGGCCTCAGTTCGAATAACGGCGCCAACCCAAGGGTTTGGGGCTGTGATGCAACGTACCTGAGCTGCCGCTGCAAGTGCCCGGGTCATGCATTCCCGGTCACTTGCGTCAGTTTTTGGCGACTCTTGCATGCGTGAACCCTAGTTGAGGGGCTTGAAATCGGTTGAACTGGGATCAGTCGAGTGCACTTCGACCAAATCAGTATTAGTCCGCCGATGTGAGTTCCACTGCGTCCACCGTTGGGGCAGACCCGCCACCAAGTAGCTCAAGCGCCTCAGGGATGACATCGAGCACGGCCTCGAGCATTTCGAGTGCTCGCTCGGGGGCGCTACCAAGGTTAAGAATTAACGCCGGTCCACGAGTTCCTGCTTGCGCACGAGACATACGGCCTCGTGGACTCACCGAGCGCATGGCCTCGGCCATTCCGGGAGCACTTCTGTCGAGAATCCGCTGGGTCGCCTCTGGAGTGAAGTCACGAGGGCCAAAGCCTGATCCGCCTGTAGTCAAAATGAGGCCGTTAAACCCATAGGCCATGTACGACAGTGCATTAGAAATCTCGCCGACGTTATCGGGAACAACTCGGTGCTCGATGACTTCAAAACCGCCGACATCCAGCCGGTTGAGCAGAGCCATGCCGCTCAGGTCCTCCCGACTACCGGCAGCAATGCTGTCAGAGACGGTGAGCACTTTGGCTTGAAGAAACGTTGGCTGTGGCATCGGCAATCCATCTGAGTAGAAGCGGCGGATGGCTCATGCTAGCTGTACACAAACAAGCACATACCGTCGGTGTCCTCGGCCTGCGGCAACAAGATTGCTCCACGCCCCCAAGGCTGCCAAGGCCCAGTTGGGGGCGACAAGGCTTCTAGTTCGGGGTACCTCTGCTGGATGTACTCGTCCACGCCGGTCGTCTCTACTGCAGAGAGGGTGCACACGCTGTATGCCAGACGGCCTCCTGGGGCAAGCAATCCGACGGCAGCATCAACTAGGTCTCGTTGGAGCGAAGCAAGGCGCTGTGGAGCTTGGGAGTCGATTCTCCATCGAGCATCGGGGCGACGACGAAGTACGCCAAGACCGGAACAAGGGGCATCCAAAAGGACGAGGTCTGCTGAGTGCGGACGAAGTCCTGGATGAAGTGCGTCACCAACCATCGGGAGCAGATTCTCAAGCCCAAGACGCGAAGCGTTCTCGACAATCAGGTCTACCCTGTGCGGCTGCAAGTCCGCTGCTATAACGACGCCTCCCGCTGCTGCACAACCGGTTGCCTTGCCTCCGGGTGCCGCACAAAGGTCAATCACCAACTCCCCGGGCTGCACTGCCAACAGTTCGACTACCCATTGAGAGGCAAGGTCCTGCGTATAGCCATCGGCTCGGTGAGTGGCCTCCGCCGAACTGTTCATGTTCCTCAACGCCGCTACTGCTCTTTCGTGGCCGAGGTCCGTAACGAGTTGCTCGTAGATCCAGTCTGGATACGACAGCTCTGTTTGCTCGTCGGGAAACTCAATCTTTGAACGTGTCACCTGCCGCAGGACAGCGTTCGTGAGTCCACGAAAACGCTTCGGAGCGGCCTCGACAGTTGTTCCAACTGCGGCGTAATCCGGAATGTCTTCGCGGTATGCAAGCTGATACGCACCTAGACGCAGCACTCGACGCGCAGCTGGAGGTGGATCGGAACTTAGAAAGCGGTCGATGAGGTGATCACAAGCCCTTTGATGACGAAGGCTGCCATAGACCAAGTCAGTAGCGAACCCACGATCCTGCTGCCCGAGACCAGAGCCATCAAGAACCTTCGAGAGGATCAGGTTGGAATATGCACCCTCATCCTCAACCCGTGCGAGAACCTCAAGCGCAACTCGCCTAGCCGCTACGCCCTCCATCTCACTAGTTGCTGCTGCATTCGCTGCGTTATCTCTAGTTGATGGGCTCATTCGCCGAATACCTCTCCCGCAGGTCGTGCCCCGTTGGCCCAGTCAGAAGCAGGCATCGCCGACTTCCCCTCCGGCTGAACACGGAGCAACTCAATCCAGGAGTCACCCGTTCGTACCAAACCTGCCGCTGCAAGAGTGCCCGGCGCAACTTGAGCTGACCGCATGCTTGGATCACCCTCGAGCACATCTATTTGGACGGTCTGAGCGCTCAGGACTTTGAATCGCTTCTGTCGAAAAGTTGTCCATGCTCCGCCAACTCGGATTCTGCGAAGGAGCAGATCACTTGGGCTATCCCACAACAGTTGTGCATCAGGGGCGTGCAGCTTGTGCGCGTAGGTGACTCCGACCTCAGATTGGGGGATTGCCTCACCAAGGCCTTGATGAAGTTGATCGAGAAGCAGATCAGAACCCAGTGATACCAATTGCTCTCGTAGCTCTGCAGCAGTCACGCGATCATCAAGGTCGATCTCCGCCTGCGCATAGATTCCTCCCGTATCTAGACCCTCCGCCACCTCCATCACACAAACCCCCGTCTGAGCATCGCCGGCAAGAATCGCTCGTTCCACTGGTGCAGCCCCGCGCCACCGAGGCAGTAACGAGAAGTGCAGGTTGACCATCTTCAGGTGATCCAGCAATTGCGAGGAAATGATTCGCCCGTAGGCGACAACTACCCCTAAGTCCGCATCCAGACTCAGGACATCTTGAGGGTCTTCAGAGACTGTCAGACCGAGCTCCATCGCGACGGCCTTCACAGGACTCGGGGTAACTGCCGAACCTCGTCCACGCCGAGTATCTGCCGCAGTCACGACCAGGACTACCTCATGGCCAGCCAAGCAGAGGGCTCTCAAGGGAGTAGCAGCCACTTCGGGGGTACCGAAATACACCAACCTCACGAGAGCGATTCGCTAGTAATGATGTCCATCACTATCAAGACCGAAAGAGCCCAAATTTTGATTTTGCCGGGGATCCAAGTTCGGCACCAAGGCCAGCGACCCCACTGGGTGCCTCCATGGCTATCTTGCGCAGTGCCTTCTTTGCCGACCGACGCTGATCCTCGTCTAGGTGATCGATGAGCAAAATGCCATTGAGGTGATCGAGTTCATGTTGCATCAGTCGGCCCAAGAAATCATCAGCCTCAAACTCAACCTCATGCTCATCTAGGTTGAGGCCAGTGATATTGACGGTACTGGGCCGAACAATGTCAAAACGCAAACCTGGAACCGAGAGGCACCCCTCGTAGAACTCGCACTCCCCATCAGACTCCGTGATGACGGGATTAATGAGGACCTGAGGCCCATCTCCTGCGCCAAGGTCATAGACCATAAATCGCTTCTGCACACCTACCTGTGGAGCCGCTAGTCCGGCCCCTTGAGCCTCGTACATGGTCACGTACATGTCTTGACAAAGTGCGGCTAAGCGACCGTCGATCTCGGTGACATCTGAGGCGCGCTGGCGCAACACGGGGTCGCCAATGATTCGGATGGCATACGGGGAGGCCATGGAGAACAGACTACCGTGCTTGCCGTGCACCCACCCGACAGTCCCGAACCAGAGAAGCAGGAGAATGCCGCGGAGTACTATTTTTCTGGCACTCCGAGCGGGCCCTCACGGCCTTCCTCAGTTCGACTCGTGCTTCCTGACTTCACCGTCGAGCTCATTACTGACAGCGGCATATTCTCATCCTCTCGCATCGATCCAGGGACCAAGATTTTGCTGATGGAACTGGAGGATCTGCCCCTCGGCAATCTCGTTGACTTGGGCTGCGGATATGGACCAATTGCAACAACCTTGCTACGGCGATTTCCGGGCCAACCAGTCTGGGCAGTAGATGTGAATTCGCGTGCTCGCAGTATCTGCGCTCAGAACCTTGAGGCCAATGCTCAATCAGATTCAGAGTTCCATGTGATCTCCCCTGAGGAAGTTCCAGCTGACCTGCAAGTGGCCGGTCTCATCTCAAACCCGCCCATCCGCATCGGAAAGCAGGCTCTGCATACGCTCCTTGAGTTCTGGCTTGAGCGGCTGTGCTATCCAGCGGGAGTGGCTTGGCTCGTCGTGCACAAGCACCTCGGCGCAGATTCGCTTACCCGCTGGCTCGAGAGTCAGGGCTACGTAGTGACCAAGGTGCGATCCCGTCAAGGCTACCGAATCCTAAAAGTCTCCCCGGGCGAACAGCACGCTCCACGAGCAGACTCAACTGCGTAAACGAGCGGGATCGACTTGTAGGCGGAGCCGTCCAACAGGGCGATCCACCTGGGACAAAACCTCTTGTAGCCGGCCAGATTCTCGTGACCTAAGAAGCCACTGCCCATCTTCGGCCTGTTGAACCTCTACACCTTGGGGCGTGCCGAGCCGTGCAATGAACTCAGGTGCAGCCTCGTAACCAACCTGCGCGATAGCTGCAGCGGGAGGAAAGCCAAGCAGTATGCGACGCTGAGCCTCGGAGAAACTGACGATCAGCGGCTCTGCCCGCAGTGCAGCCTGAATAGATTCATGATCCGGGCGTCGTGTCTGCACGACGACGCGCCCGCCTGCCTCCCGCCCACCCACTCTGCCAGCCTCCCGCCCACCCACTCTGCCAGCCTCCCGCCCACCCACTCTGCCAGCCTCCCGCCCGCCCACCAGTCTCGAGGAGAGCATGAGTAAGGCAAGCGCTTCTTCGGCGGCGCGGTAGCGCGGAGCAAGCAACTCCTGATCGAAGTCCAAAAATGCCACGAGCGAAACATCTTGAAGGCGATGAAGCACTGCCTGAGTACCAATAAAAATCCGAGCGGCTGCTGAGTAGTCAGACCCCGAGGGTTGATCTGCTGCTGACTTCGGACTTGCAGCCGTAATGGCATGCACAGGCTCTTGTGCGAGTGCCTCTAACTCTTCTCTCGCCCTCGTTACCCCTCCACGAAGAATCGATAGGGCCATTGATCCGCATTCCAAGCAGATAGCTGGTCGCTCTTGAATGCATCGGGTACAGACCAATCGGCCGTTGTCGTCTTGAGAGACGGCTGCGCTACACCGCTCACACTCCGCGAGAGTCCCGCAACTTCTACAAGCCAGAAGCCTGGCCCTCCCGGTCCGGTTCAAGACACAGACAACTCGCTCACCAGAGCGAGCAGTTTCCCGGATCATTTCCACAAGCCGTGACGAGAACAGCCCTGTTCGCCCAATATCCTCGCCGCGTCGGTCGAGCACCGTCAGCGCTGCCCATCCAGAGCGCTCCTCAGACCGAGACAGCCGTCCCCGTGGTTCCAGTGGCATATCGACGGTGAGTAGCGGGCGTGGCAGAAACCGCTCACCCACTTGGGCTAGCTCGGCCTGAGATTCGAACTCGGAGCTTTGCTGTTGGACGAGCAGCGCCTCTAAAGACGGACAGGGGGACACGAGCAAACATGGCACCTGCGCCTGCCGTGCTCGCTCAATTGCGATATCTCGCGCATTCCACGTTGGCGAGGACTCGCTCTGCAACATCTCATCGTGCTCGTCGATAACCACAACCGCAGCTAGTGCGGGTGCCGGTGCAAACGCAGCCCCACGACCGCCTACGACACTGGCGCCTCCTGCTGCAGCCTGAAAGTCCCAGGGCCAGGCAGCAACTGCAGCCCCCGAGGCCCGCAGCCCGCGTGCGACACGCTGCGACTCGGCAATCGTGGGCAGAATTGCTAGGACCTGACCCAGTCTCGCTGCTGCGACGACGATGCTCAGCGGATCCGTGCATGGGGAAACCTGCAGTACATGGTTACCCGCTCCGAGGAGGAGTATCGACTCTGCTAGCTCATTCGCCTCTCCGCCAGTAGCAGGGCGAACTCGTAACGGAGGGAGCAGCTTGACTACCCGCTCGGGTGAAGCTGCCCGCAGCATGGTGGTGAGCCTGCCGCTCCATCGCCAAGCAGCCCAGCGACACAGATCAATCATTGACTGATCAGGCCCACGACCCACGATCTTCAAAATCGCACTGAGCTCCACGCCCTCTGGCGGCTCAACATCAACAGCGAGGACCCATCCGGCGACGCGACGTCCGCCGAAGGGAATCCGAACCAGACTCCCGACGCATAGTTCTCCGGGCAGATCATCTGAAGCGAAATAGTCAAAGGCGCGATCTACTGCAGGTACATCCGGGAGCACCCGAATGACTCTCACCGTGAAGTGAACCCGAGATTGGACCTAGAGCCCAAGCGCCGAACGAAGAGCATCAACACGGTCGGTCCGCTCCCAAGTGAACCCATCTCCCGTTCGGCCGAAGTGGCCATATGCGGCGGTCTTACGGAACACAGGCCGCTTGAGCTCAAGGTCGCGAACAATCGCCCCAGGTCGAAGATCGAAGATGTCCTTCACTGCAACGTCTAGCTGCAATGGGTCGACAGTCTCGGTGCCGAACGTCTCGACCAGAATCGACACGGGATGAGCCATTCCGATTGCGTATGCAACCTGCACCTCGCATCGTGTTGCCGCCCCCGAAGCGACAACGTTCTTTGCGACCCAACGCGCAGCGTAAGCGGCTGACCGGTCAACTTTGGAGGAATCCTTGCCAGAGAAAGCGCCTCCGCCGTGGCGTGCAGACCCGCCGTAGGTATCAACGATGATCTTGCGGCCTGTTAGGCCAGCATCGCCAACAGGGCCGCCGATGACGAATCTTCCCGTTGGGTTGATAAAGACCTCGTAGTCGTCGTCTGCAAATGCCTCTGGAATGACTGGACGAATGACCTGCTCAATGAGGTCAGGGCGAATCTCGGTATCACGATCAATTCCATCGTTATGTTGCGTAGAAATCAGCACGGTCTTGAGGCGGACAGGGCGGTTGTCCTCGTACTCAAAGGTGACTTGGGTCTTCCCGTCGGGGCGAAGGTAGGGCACAGTTCCTGACTTGCGAACCTCGGCCAAACGCTCGGCTAGACGGTGCGCAAGATGGATCGGCAATGGCATCAGGACGTCAGTCTCGTCGACTGCATATCCGAACATCATTCCTTGGTCGCCAGCACCTTGCTTATCGAGTTGGTCCTCTTCACCCGCTGTTCCTGAACGAACCTCTTCTGAGTCGTCCACTCCCTGGGCAATGTCTCGAGACTGCTCATCGACTGCGACCATCACGCCACAAGTCCGACCGTCATAGCCAAAGCTCTCTCGGTCATAGCCGATATCGCAGATGGTGTCGCGAGCAATCGAGGGGATGTCTACGTACCCGGTCGTGGTGATTTCTCCGGCAACAATGCACAAACCTGTGGTGACCATGGTTTCGCATGCCACTCGAGCATCCGGGTCCTCGGTCAGGATTGCATCCAGAATCGAATCCGAGATTTGATCTGCCATCTTGTCGGGGTGGCCCTCGGTTACTGACTCCGAGGTAAACGTCCAGTTGTTCATTTCTTATTCTCCTGATGAGGGCACAGGTTCCTGCGCCGATCGTGTGCTGACAACTACATCTAGAACTACAGCCGCAACGGAACGCTTATCGGTGAGCGGAACGAACCGGTCCTCCGATGCGGCACAAAGAATTGCTACTTCATTTGTCTCGAACTCAAAGCCAACTCCTGGAGCGGCAACATCATTCACCACCAAAATATCTGCTTGCTTATCTTTGAGTTTTCGCTCGCCGTTCTCTCGAACGTCTTGGGTTTCTGCTGCAAACCCAACCAGCGTCTGACCCTTTGGCTTGCAGGACCCTAGCGCAGCCAGAATGTCAATAGTGGGGTGCATTTCCAACATTGGCGCACCATCGCTCTTCTTGAGCTTCTCTGTCGCAATCTGGCTTGGAGCAAAGTCCGCAACAGCGGCTGCCATGACAATGACATCTGCAGTTGCCGAACGACTCATAACCGCATCGTGCATCTCTTGTGCTGTATCCACTGAAACGCAAGTTATTGCTGCGCTGGTGGCAATCTGCGTGGTAGTCACGAGTGTCACCGCTGCGCCCCTAGCAAGCGCCTCTTCAGCTAGCGCATGACCCTGTTTGCCAGAGGAGCGGTTGCCGATATAGCGAACGGGGTCAATCGGCTCACGGGTTCCGCCGGCCGTAACGAGGACGTTCAACCCATGAAGACCGCTTGGAGAAGGCGCCAAATTCTCATCTCCACGAACTACCCCGCTGGGAGTCGAAGAAGAGAGTACGCCTCTCATGGCTTCCAACACTCGTTCGGTACCTGCAAGGCGACCAGAACCAATATCGCCTCCTGCAAGCCTGCCCTCTTCGGGGTCGACAACATGCACCCCGCGCTGCGAGAGGATCTTGAGGTTGTCTTGCACAGCTGGGTGTTCCCACATCTCGGTATGCATCGCAGGGCAAATCACCACGGGAGCGCGAGTTGCTAATAACACGTTGGTTAACAAGTCGTGCGAGTAGCCCGTGGCATAGGCCGAGATGAGCCTGGCAGTGGCTGGAGCCACGACAATCAGGTCGGCAGCTTGGCCTAAGCGGGTATGCGGGATGGGGTCTTGCTCAGCAAAAAGCGAGGACCAAACGGCTTCGGAGGAGAGGGCAGAAAACGTGGCCTCTCCGACAAATTGCTTGGAACTCTCGGTCATGACCACGCTCACGAAAGCACCAGCATCTACAAGTTGCCGACACAATTCGATTGCTTTATACGCAGCGATTCCACCGCATACGCCGAGTACAATTCTTCGACCCTGAAAGGAGTTCACCTGATCCACGTGTCTCCGAGAGTCTGTAGCAACCGCGCAGGCGGAGGCTCAGTCCTCGCCCTCGGCGATTTCAGCTTCTTCGGCACCCGGATCGAGTCGACCAGTAGCTCCACCGACGCCTTCGATCATGTCTGCGTCAATCTCTTCAAATGCTATCGAAAGCGAGGTCCGCGCAGTGGAGGTCACCTGTGGCGGCACCACGGAGCCAACGCTGCTCTTGGCCTTGAGGCTGCCGTAATACGAGTTGATTTGTCGTGCCCTCTTGGCTGCGAGTGTTACCAAAGAGAACTTGGAACCGCTTCTGAGGAGGAGTTCCTCAATCGGTGGATCCATCATTGTGTCGAGACGCTCTGCCATGGGACGCTTTACTCCAACAGGGTGGTGGGGAAACAAACTCTTGATGTGGTCTTCGAAGAAGAACCAGCGGGCAATGTTAGCAGAGAACGAGTTGCACTCGCGATTAGCGAGACCTGTGCTGCTCAATCAGGGCCTGAAGCTCTCTTACTGAGACTTCAAGGTCATCATTCACTAGGTGTATGAAACTCATCTGCGAAGCACGCTCAATCTCTTCGTGCGCCTTTGCTAGGCGCTGCAGGATTCGCTCCTCGCTATCGCCACGGTGTCGCAGACGCTCTTCTTGGACGGCCCGATTCGGCGCATCTACAAAGATCAGGAGTGCATCGGGAAAGTGGGCTTGAACATTTGCAGCGCCCTGAACATCGATCTCGAAAAGCACATCGCGTCCAGCGGGAGGGTGTGGAAGTGGACTTCCTTGGAAATAGTCCAAGAACTCAGTCCATTCGAGAAACCCTCCAGCATCGACATGGGCCAAAAACTCCTCCCGAGTCGCAAAGTGATAGGCATCTGCAGCCTCGTGTACTCGCGGAGCTCGGGTGGTCCATGACTTGCTGACCCAGAGCCGATTGTCTTGCTTCAGAAGTGCCTCAACCAAGGTCCCTTTCCCTACTCCCCCAGGGCCAGAAATCACGATAACACTGCTACCTACGGGCAAATCGGCTGATTCCGGAGGGGTTGGTGCGGTCATCTTGTGGTCTCAATCTGGGCCAGCGGCAGAAATGAAGCCAGAACTGCGTTCGTACTCGTTGGGTTCAACTCATCTATCAAGGTCATCTCAGAGATCTGCAGCTTCCCAAGCTGCCTACGGGTATCAACTTTGCGGGCTCCTGGAAATGATTCCAACGCCCAGAGCAACTTGATCTGACCAACACGTGCGTCTTTTTGCGCAAGCTGCAGCAGCTCACTCAGGGTCAGTTCTTCAGAACGGAGCTGCTCTCGAATCCGATAGCGGGTACTGCGGACAGAACCGGCCCAGGCAAGTGCACTCTCACGTTCCACTAAGGCCTCATTGCTCGGGATCAACTGATCGGTCACTAAATGGCTGCGGCAATAGCTGCTGCGGCCGCTGCGGGATCATCTGCATTTGTAACCGCCCGACCAATCACCAGCAGGTCGGCGCCGTTTGCAACTGCTTCTTGGGGACTTGCAGCTCGAGCCTGATCGTGACGCTGTCCGCCGGCCAGACGAATTCCCGGAACAACTCGCTTCAAACGCGGAGCCAGTTCTCGTGCAGTCTGCAGGTCTTCTGCTGCTAGAACCAAACCTCCGCAGCCGCTCTCTAATGCAAGACGAACGCGGTTCGGCACGATGTGCGGCGGTGCAGTGTCATCACTCGTCAGCACTGTGACTGCCAGAGCAGTCGGTGCTGGTAGGCCTGCGCGCTCTGCACCCTCATGAAGACCTTCGACTCCCGCTATGAGCATCTCGGTTCCGCCAAGTGCGTGGAGGGTCAGGTACTCGACACCCAAGGAACCAAGCACACGGGTTGAGCGCTGCACAGTCGTTGGAATATCAAAGAGTTTTAGGTCCAGAAACACCTGATAACCGAGGTCTCTGAGTGAGCCAATTGCATCGGGTCCATGTGCGCTAAACAATTCAAGGCCAACCTTTGCAACCCCAAACCAAGGCCGCATTGCAACAGCTAAGCGATGTGCCGCAACGAGATCGTCAACATCGAGTGCCAACGCAAGCCGAGCTCGCACACTGTCGTCTACGGCACCGCTCTGTGCATCTTGGCTATTCACAAGTTCGCTCCTGCGCAGGTAGTTGGTTTCATCAGTGTTTCACTCCCCCGGTGAGTTCGGAAACTCGAGGAACGCCGTGAGAGAAACACCAGTGTCTCAGATCATCCTGTACCTGCTCAACTGAGCTTGGCTGAACAAAGTTTGCGGTACCTATTTGAACTGCGCTTGCCCCTGCCAGCATGAGTTCAACAGCGTCTTCAGCTGTTGCGCAGCCACCCACACCAACGATGGGAAGGTCGGGTAACGCCATGTGCACATCATGAATTGCTCGGACTGCTACGGGCCGAATTGCAGGACCAGATAAACCGCCGCCCCCTCCACCAAGGATGGGCCGACGCGACTCAGTATCGATGATCATCCCGAGAACAGTATTGATCAGTGTGACGGCCTCTGCTCCAGCTTCTTGAGCAGCCGCTGCGACTTCAACGAGCCGGTCGGTGTTGGGGCTCAGCTTGGCCCAGAGCGGTAGGCCAATTTCTGATATTGCATGGAGTACCTGCGCAGTTGCAACCGGATCGTGTGCAAAGAGGTGCGTTCCACCATCTAGGTTTGGACAGGAGAGGTTCACTTCTACAGCTACTACTTGTTTGGGGCAGTCCTGAAGTGCTTTTGCTGCTCGGGCGTAGTCCTGCACGCTTCGGCCCCAGATGCTCACCACCACTCGTGCCCCGGTCTCGATCAACTCGGGCAGCTCATGCTTTCGCCAGGCCGCAACCCCTGGACCCTGCAAGCCAACACTATTGAGCATGCCTGCTGGGGTTTCATGAACTCGTGGCGCAGGATTCCCCGCCCACTCATCAGCTGAGAGGGACTTGACCACAACAGCTCCAACGGCTGATAGGTCCATGAATGCAGAGAGCTCGGACCCGTAGCCGGCCGTTCCTGCTGCAGTCATGAGTGGTGCAGGCAGAGAAACGGACCCAATTTGCACAGACATGTCCACTGCCGCTGCCCCGGCCCGCTGACTGCGAGATCTCACTATCTCAACTCCACGGGATTGCTTTTGAGATAGGTGTCACTAGCTGAGTCCTCAGAGACCCAGACACCGGCATGAAACTCTTGAAGGCTCCGCACTTGTAGATCGCTCTGTGCCCAGTCCCCGATGCCATTGGCTGCTGCTAGTGCTGCCGCTGCGGTGGTCAGCAACGGCACAAGGTGGGTGGCCGCTGCTCGACGAATATGTGCCCCGTCTGCACGTGGCCCACGCCCCCTCGGGCTGTTGACTACTAGGTCAACCCCACCGCTCGAGATCAACTCAACTCCGTCAACTTCACCAGCGGCCGAGTCGGATCCATCGGCTGTAATTTTGGCCACGATCTGAGCAACCGGAATTCCCTGCTCAGTCAAATAAGCAGCAGTCCCGGATGTGGCGACGATACTGAAACCCAAACTGACAAATCGTTTGGCTGCTCGTGCGCCAATAACTTTGTCTCGATCAGCAAGAGAGAAAAACACCGTTCCATCTGTGGGCATGCGATCCCCCGCAGCAAGCTGAGATTTCGCAAACGCCATACCCACAGAGGTATCGATTCCCATGACTTCACCGGTGGAACGCATCTCTGGTCCAAGCACGGCATCAACATCTGGGAAGCGACTCCATGGGAGGACAGCCTCTTTCACTGCAATGTGGTCTCCTTGGACCTTTGGAACGAGGAGACCTTCGACTCGGAGTTCTTCTAGGGTCGCACCGCACATGACCCGAGCTGCGATCTTTACCAGCGGGACTCCAGTTGCCTTGGCCACGAAAGGAACTGTTCGCGATGCCCTCGGATTGGCCTCGATCACAAAGACCTGACCGCTCCCGGGGAGCTCGTCGGATCGCTTGACTGCAAACTGCACGTTGATCAAGCCTTTTACCTCGAGCGAGTTCGCAATACGCCTGGTGTAATCCTCGATCACAGCAATGGTCGCTTCGCTGAGGCCCACAGGCGGAATCACGCAGGCGGAATCCCCAGAATGGACTCCCGCTTCTTCGACGTGTTCCATGATTCCGCCAATGATGACCTCGCCTGTTGCATCGCGAATCGCGTCAACGTCAACCTCGGTTGCATCTTCTAAGAACCGATCGATCAGAACAGGACGATCAGCAGACAGCCCTCCCTCTCGTCCAAGTGACCCGTTCGACGCAATTGCCTTCCACGCGCGTTCAAGGTCCTCTGGCTCGTACACAATCTCCATTGCACGGCCACCAAGTACGTAGCTCGGCCGAATCAGCGCAGGAAACCCAATGCGATCAGTGGTGGCAAGCGCCTCTTCTAGCGTGGATGCTGTTGCGCCCGCTGGCTGGGGAATCTCGAGTCGGGCACACAGGGCACTCCAGTGGTTGCGATCCTCTGCGGCGTCGATACTCGCAGCCGAGGTACCCAGGATCAGCTCTGGAGGCAACACGTTGGCCAGCTTGAGTGGGGTCTGTCCGCCCAATGAGACGATCACCCCGACGAGCTTGCCGCCCCCTTGCTCAGCGGAGCGTCTCTCGGCATCAATGACATTGAGGACACCCTCAGTAGAGAGTGGCTCAAAGTACAGGCGATCAGATGTGTCGTAATCAGTCGAAACTGTCTCGGGGTTGCAGTTGACCATGATCGTCTCGAAACCCGCATCCGACAGAGCGAAGCATGCATGAACACAGCAGTAGTCAAACTCGATCCCCTGCCCGATCCGATTCGGCCCAGAGCCCAGAATGATCACCTTGTCTCTACTCGAAGGTGCAACCTCGCTCTCGTCCTCATAGGTGCCGTAGTGGTAAGGCGTCTCGGCCTCGAACTCTGCGGCGCAGGTGTCGACGGTCTTGTACGTCACCTCAACTCCAGCTGCGAGCCGGCCCGCTCGAACTTCCTCTTCGCTCATATCCCAGAGGTACGCCAACTGCGAATCTCCAAAACCAAGCTGTTTAGCTCGACGCCAGTCTCGACGGTCCATGGACGCAACGACATCACCAGCCGTTGAACCAGAGGTCCTGTGAGACTCAAGCGTGCTTCGCTCTTCACACAACATGAGTATTTGATCAAGGAACCAGCGGTCAATCTTTGTTGCTTGGAACACATCTTCCACACTCACACCGCGACGGAGAAGAGACTCAACTTGGAAGATCCGATCGGGGGTTCCGATAGCAGCTTGAGCCATCAGCTCGGCTGTTTCGACCTGATCGAACAGTTGCTCAGCTGCGTCACAGTTGAGACCAGCGCGACCTTGTTCGAGTGAGCGCATTGCCTTCTGCAGGGATTCGGGGAAGGTCCGACCAATGGCCATCACCTCTCCCACAGATTGCATCTGCGTACCCAGAGTGGGCTCAGCTCCGGGGAACTTCTCAAACGCCCAACGCGGAACTTTGGTCACCACATAATCAATGGAGGGCTCAAAGCTTGCCGGAGTCATTTTGGTGATGTCGTTAGGGATCTCGTCGAGGGTGTATCCCACTGCGAGCTTTGCTGCGATCTTGGCTATAGGGAACCCAGTGGCCTTGGAGGCAAGCGCCGAGGAGCGACTCACTCGCGGATTCATCTCAATAATCGCCTGCTCCCCCGTCTCGGGATGGACTGCAAACTGCACGTTGGAGCCGCCCGTCTCTACCCCCACCCGACGCATGACCTGAAAGGCCGTATCGCGCATGAGTTGATACTCAACGTCGGTCAGCGTCTGAGCTGGTGCGACAGTGATTGAGTCACCCGTATGGACGCCCATTGGATCAAAGTTCTCGATCGAACAGATGATCACGCAGTTATCGGCCTTATCGCGCATGACCTCAAGCTCAAACTCTTTCCATCCTGCGATGGACTTCTCAATGAGTACCTCTGTGATCGGGCTTGCATCGAGTCCCCGGCCAACCATGAACTCGAACTCGGCTTGGGTCGAGGCAATTCCTGTTCCCTTGCCACCGAGGATGTAGGCCGGCCGGATGACTACTGGGAGACCAAGCTGGCCAAGCACCGCTGCGGCTTCGGTCATATCGTGCGCAATCCCAGACTCCGGCACATTGAGCCCAATTTCGATCATCGCCTGCTTAAAGAGATCACGATCCTCTGCTGTACGGATGGCCTGGGCGTCGGCGCCGATGAGTTCCACCCCATAGGCGTCGAGCACCCCAGATTCTGAAAGCTCCATCGCAAGGTTCAGAGCAGTCTGCCCTCCGAGAGTTGGAAGCACAGCGTCAGGTCGTTCCTTGTCGAGAATCCGCTCGAGCACATCAGCTACGAGCGGCTCGATGTACGTAGCATCTGCAAAATCAGGGTCCGTCATGATTGTGGCGGGGTTTGAATTCGCCAGAATGACCCGGTAACCCTCTTCCTTGAGCACCCGGCAGGCCTGAGTCCCCGAGTAATCAAACTCGCAGGCTTGCCCGATTACGATTGGTCCGGAACCAATCAGCAGGATGGATTCAATGTCTTCACGGCGCGGCATGAGGTAACCCTTCTTCGAGAAATGCTTTGGCGGGGATGGCTTGTTTTGTTTGGGAGTGAACGAACGGATTGGCTCGGCAAAAATCCCTTCTACCTGCACCTGACTGTGCAACGCTGTGAAGGTGAAATTTACCGAGCAACAAAAATGGTCGGCCACCACCCATGAGGTGCTCGAGGTCTACCTTGACTCCGAGTTCTGGAGTTCTTTGACAGACCTTTCGGCCACGAGTACCCCTGAGGTGCTCGACATCAAGCGTGATGCTCACACTGCAGTGGTTCGGCTTCACTACGTGCTCGCAGTCGACCTTCCCAAAGAGGCCTCTCGCTTTATCGACCCGAACGATGTTGCCTGGGTTGAAGAGACGACTTGGACGTTGAAGGACATGTCGGCTCAGGTGCGATTCTTGGCAGACCAAGCTTCTCAGCTCCTGAAAGCGAACGCTTCTGCCGCACTTGCCCAACAAGGGGACTCTGCGGTGCGATCTGTCCGTGGCGAGGTCAAGGTTCACATCCCGCTGCTCGGCGGACGGGTCGAGAAAGTCATTGTTCAAGGGGTACAAGACCACCTGAAAGAAGAGGCCTCTGCAGTGCAGGACCGCTTGAGCTGAATTCACGAGGCAGACCGGTCCATCAGGTCGGCGAAGCGTTCAAAGAGATACCTGCTGTCGTGTGGACCTGGTCCGGCCTCAGGATGATGCTGAACTGCAAACGCAGAGAGTTCCTCGCAGGCAAATCCCTCGACCGTGGAATCGTTCAAGTTCCGGTGGGTCACTTCTACGTTCGTTAAGGCATCTACGTCCACGCAGTAGTTGTGATTCTGACTCGTAATCTCGACCTTGTTCGTGGTCAGGTCGCGAACGGGGTGATTTCCGCCGTGATGGCCGAAGGGCAGCTTGTAGGTAGTACCCCCAAGTGCAGTGGCGAGCATCTGGTGGCCCATGCAGATTCCAAAGACCGGCACCGTCCCGAGCAGAGCCCGCAGGGTCTCTGGTACGTGAGCAACAGCTGCGGGATCGCCAGGACCGTTCGAGACAAAGACACCATCGGGACTGAGTGCAAGGATCTGTTCTGCACTCGTTGAAGCGGGCACCACTTCGACGGTTCCGTACTCGGCCAAATTGCGGAGGATCGTTGTCTTGATGCCAAGGTCAAGTGCAACAATTCGCCGGGAAGATCCACTGCTCGTTGGCACCGTATAGGCCTGAGCTGTGGTGACGCTGGCTACTAGGTCTCTGCCCTCAGTGCCTGGAGCACTAGCTGCCGCAGCAGCGAGTTCAGACCCTGATGCCGTTCCGAAAGCACCCGGAATCGCGCCGTTGTCTCGCAAATGTCGTGTCAATCTCCTGGTGTCGATCCCACCGATCCCAGCGATACCGTGTTGCTCAAGGTACGAGACAAGGTCTCCCTCAGCCCGCCAACTGCTCGCCCTGCGAGACAACTCACGAACAACGATTCCTTCACATCTCGGGTTGGCAGATTCCTCGTCAGTGCTGTTCACGCCGTAGTTGCCAATATGGGGTGCAGTGAAGGTAATGATCTGCCCTGCGTATGAGGGATCGGAGATCACTTCCTGATAGCCGCTGAGCACGGTGTTAAAGACGAACTCGCCCGTGGTGATTCCACTTGCCGGGCTCGCTCCGAAGGACTCACCTTCAAATACTGTTCCATCTGCCAGCACGATGGCTGCTGCTTGAATACTCATCTCTGAACCTCCCCGTCACGAACAACTACTTCACCGAACACAATGGTGTGGCGCACTTTTCCGCGCACCTCTTTGCCTACATACGGAACGTTGCGACTCAGTGAGGCTCCCCCTGTCGCGTCAATCACCCAGCGTTGTGATGGGTCGATAACGCACAGATTTGCGGGGACTCCCACAACTAGACGCTGGCCGTGGTTATCCATTCCCGCAATCGCAGCTGGTCGCCACGACATCGCCGCCAACACTTGGGCCTCGGTCATCTCGCCACCATCTACAAGCTCAGAGAACGCTAGAGCTAGCGCATATTCAAGTCCCAACATTCCAGGTGGCGCCTGATCGAAGGGAAGCTCTTTATCTTCAGCCGCGTGTGGTGCGTGATCCGTGGCGATGGCATCGAGTGAGCCGGCGGCGAGAGCGTTCTTGATTGCTTCAAGGTCTGACTGCGATCGAAGGGGAGGATGAACTTTGAAGGTTGCGTCGTAGTGCTCACAGCAAGCATCAGTCAGCGTGAAATGATGCGGTGCGGCCTCGGCAGTGACTGACATACCCTTGGCTTTAGCGGCTGCGATCAGCGCTGCGGATCCGGCAGTAGACATGTGCTGGAAATGAACCTTGGCTCCTGTCAATCTCGCCAAAGCAATATCTCTCATGACCATGAGTTCTTCAGACTCACTTGGCTGGCCAGGAAGGCCAAGCCGTGCCGACCATTCACCCTCATGCATGCAGGTTCCCTCCGAAAGGGAATTCACCTCACAGTGCTGGGCCAAGGTAAGGCCGAGTCCGCTTGCGTACTCCATGGCACGCCGCATCAAGCGATCGTCTTGAACCCCGGTGCCGTCATCAGTAAAGACCTTTACTCCAAGCGCAGCCATCTCGGCCATGGGTGCAAGTTGTTCGCCGGCGCGCCCAACCGTTATTGCCCCAGTGGTGTGAACGTCGCAGACTGAGGCTCGCCCGAGCTCGAGTACCTCTCGGACTACTGCTGCGCAGTCAATGGTCGGGGTGGTGTTGGGCATAGCTAGGACTGCGGTGTATCCACCTAGAACTGCAGCGCGCGCACCGCTCGCAATGGTCTCGGTCTCTTCCTTGCCTGGCTGACGAAGATGGGCATGAAGGTCAACGAGGCCCGGCGAGACGATGCAGCCACCTGCATCGATCAGAATCTCCCCCTGCAGATCTTGCCCCACAGCGACGATGTGGCCATCGGAGATAAGGATGTCTCCCGATTGCTCACCCGAGGCATCGATGAGGCGTCCTCCCTTGATCACAGTGTCTGGATGGCGGATCATGTGGCTTCCTCAGCATGTGCGAGTTCTTCTGCGAGAACAGAATCAGTTTGGACAGATAATTCATTGGATACGTTTGCCGCGTAAGCAGCGCTACTGCTTTGCTGCCGGCCTGCACCGAGCAAGGTGAAGAGAACTGCAGAACGCACAGCTACCCCATTTGCAACCTGCTCTGTAATGACTGCACTTGGCCGATCTGCGACCTCGCTCGCAATCTCTACGCCACGGTTCATCGGTCCTGGATGCATGATGATTGCGCCGTCCGCCATTCGATCCGCACGAGCCGAAGTCAGGCCGTAGGTAGCGGTGTATTCACGCAGGGAGGGCACAAGCGCCTCGGTCATTCGCTCCTGTTGCATACGCAACAAGTAACAGACGTCCACCGTCGGCAGCACAGCATCAAGATCTTGGCTGACCTGCACCGGCCAAGCACTGAGTGATGCGGGCAACAGGGTACGAGGAGCAACAAGGGTGACCTGCGCACCGAGGGCAGTGAAGATCTCAATGTTCGAGCGCGCCACTCGGGAGTGCTTAATGTCTCCAACAAGCGCAATCCTGCGACCCTCAAGTGACCCCAAATGCGAACGGGCCGTATAGGCATCTAAGAGAGCTTGAGTTGGGTGCTGATGCCAACCGTCACCAGCGTTGATGACCGAGGCTGAAGTCCAGCGTGCAATCTGTGCTGGCACACCAGAGGATTTATGGCGAACAACCACAGCGTCTATTCCCATTGCTTCGATGGTCTCAATGGTGTCTCGAACCGACTCACCCTTATTCAGAGATGAGGAGGAGACCGAAAAAGACATCGTGTCAGCCGACAGACGCTTGGCTGCTGTCTCGAAACTCAAACGAGTTCTCGTTGAATCCTCGAAGAACAACATCACAACTGTGCGCCCTCGCAGGGCTGGCACCTTCGGGATTGGGCGGCGACCGACCTCTACGAAGGTATCGGTGACACGGAGCAGTTCTTCGATCTCCTCGCGGTCAAGGTCCGCTATCGAAAGAAGGTGCGCACGTTGGCTGCGATCTTTATCCCGAGCCTTTTGAGCATTCAAGGAATTCATGCTGCTGCTCACGACTTCTGCAACTCACCGAGTTCGACCCCGTCCATGGTGACGTTGACGAGCTCGTGCCTTCTCGTGGGCAGATTCTTTCCAACAAAGTCTGGTCGAATCGGCAACTCACGATGGCCGCGATCAACCATGACAGCCAGTTGCACCATTTTTGGCCGTCCAAAGTCGATGACGGCGTCGAGTGCAGCACGAATCGTGCGGCCAGTGAACAAAACATCATCGACGAGAACCACAACCTTCGAATCCAAGTCGAAGGGTATGTCGGTCACTTCCTCGGGGATCACAGGTCGGATGCCGATGTCATCGCGGTACAAGGCCACATCAAGTGTGCACACTGGCAGGGAATGTTGCTCAAGATCCTCAATATCCTCGAGCGTGGCTGCGAGGGCATGCGCAAGTTGCACGCCACCAGTCTGCAACCCGATCAGGATGAGTTCTTCGCTGCCGTGGTTGCGTTCAAGAATCTCATGCGCCATGCGGCGTAAGGCCCGGGTTATATCCTCGCCGTCCATGATGCGTGACCGGGCAACAAAAACGCCCCCGTAGGGGCGCGACATCCTTCGTTCACGTTCTGCCACAGGCAGGGCCTTTCTGTGCGTAGTGGCCTCTCGGGACCACCGTGACGTACAGACTTTCATGTTAGCAGACTGCCAGAAGGCGGTCTGACAGAAGAACGCCGACGCAGACCTACCTAGGCGAAGGAACCCTTATGCGTAGGTGTAGGCAGCACCTCGATGCGCTGAGACCCCTTCCGCACTCGGAACCGAGCACCATCTACAGCCTCTGCATCCGGGTTCGTGGTGTCAATGTTTCGGATCGTTACCAAGGTTTCCTCAGGTGTTATGTCAACCACCGTATATCCCTGATCGATCAGGTTGATGTGCCTCAACGCAGGCGTATTTGAGTTGAGTACGATGCGCTCTGCGGCCCGAAGCACTTCTTCTGCAACATCTTCAGGCAGATCTCCAAGAAATGATTTCCGGGGATCAGGGTCAGCGGTCATCGAACCAGTGCAGAAATCGAATGCGGCAACGGGAGTGCTTGGACGGTCGTAGTCGACGCGCAGTTCGCTCACCAAAGCCGTGTGGGTGTGACCGCTTGCAAAGATCGTGTCTGAAACTCCTTGGTCGATCAGGAACTGCAGCAGGTCGCGGCGCTCCTGAAGGTAATCATCCCAAGCTTCATTCGGAGCGTAAATTCCGGCATTCGGGGGAAGATCGGGTCGAAGCGCTCGCAGGAACTCTAAGTTGACGAGCTTCCACGGACTGATGTTGTAGGGATTACCGATGACACGCCAGGCGGCCTCGGAAGAAGCAAGACCTTGGGTGAACCAGTCGTACTGTTCTGCTCCAAGGGTGCTCCGGCTTGGATCGTAGGCACCGCCGTTATCGGTATAGACGATGTTGTCCAAGGGGTCGTCACGGTACGCCCGGACGTCAATCATCGACAGGTCTACGAGGTCGCCCCATCCGAACCGACGGTACGCCTGTAAACCCCCCGGATCATTCACTGGGAAGGCCTCGAACCAAGCCTCTTTTGCAGCCCTCAGCCGATCGGCCGGACCGTTCTTACTGATGCCGTTATAGAACTCGCCATCGTCCCACATAGCAACCATGGGCAATGCTGCGTGCAGATCCCGAAGCAAGGGCTGCTTGCGCCACCGCTGATAGGTCTGACGGTAATCCTCACGACTCAGGGTGTTCGTGTCCGAGACGTACACGTAGTCGCCAAGGTGCATGAAGAAATCAAGATCTGGCTCGGCCGCTGCTGCTGCATGGGCGTTAAACCAGCTGTCATTAATCTGCTGGCAGGAAGCAAAGGCAAACCTCAAGCGATCGGGTGAGGATCCAGCAGCAGGAGCTGTTCTCAGGCGACCTGAACGGCTCACCACTTGGGAACCACTCTGGTCGGCTGCCTCGAACCGGTAGTAGTACCAGCTATGCGGATCGAGTCCAGTCACCGGAACTGTGACGGCGTATCCCTCGGCAGCATTCGCAGTTGCTAATCCGGCGGCGCGGATAGAGGTAAACGCTGCATCGTCTGCAACCGTCCAGAGAACGGGCATATCGGCGCCAACAACTCGTGGCTCTACACGGGTCCAAATCAATGCGCCGTCTGGTGCGGGATCACCCGCAATGACGCCATCAAGGAAGGGAGATACATCCGGGGTACCCGCTGGCGGTAGCCGAGGGTTTTCACTGGGCGCAGGAACAACGCAACCGCTAATTAGAACAGTCGCACCCACCCCAAATCCAAGACCTTTCAGCATTTCTCTGCGGGTCATACCCCGTCCGGACGAAACAATGCTGGTCAAAGGTGACGTACTCAACTCATTCCCCTACCCGTAATAGATTTAGCCGCACTACTCGCCGTGTCCAGCCTTGCCTGCGCCGGACTTCGATAGCAGTGTTGCATGTACCCCTCCGCATGTGAAGGGCAGATCCACAAATTCACCTGCAATCCATGCAGGGCCCGAGTTTGAGTAGTTCAACTACCTAGATACCTGCGAGCCCAGAGCCTGGACCCTGCGGCTCAGGCAGGTCGAAGCTCGTCAGCCGCCGCTGTCAGCAGACCATTCACGAACTTTGAGGAATCATCGGTGCCGTAGTGGCCCGCCAGCGCCACTGCCTCGGAGAGCACTACCCCTCGAGGAATCTCGGGGAAGTATGCCAATTCGCAGCAAGCAACGCGAAGAAGTGCCAAATCCAGCGTGGGCATACGCTCGACCGACCAGCCTCGAGCGAGTCGTCCAATCAGCTCGGTTAGCTCGATGCTGTGCTGTTCGACACTGAGCACCAGATTCTCGGTATATGAGTCTGGGACTAGAACTTGAGCGTCAAGAACCTCTTGAATCGGTAGGGACTTGATCTCGGACTCATACAGCAGGTGAACTGCTCGCTCGCGGGCCTCGTGACGTCCGCCCGCAACTGAGCGCAGTGGTTGCTGTGCAACGACTTGGATTTGCTCGACACGCGAGTCTGCATCGAGCACAGAATCTATGACTGACTGGCTCACCTCAGCAGAGGCCAGGTTGGCAGCAGCCTCTGCCATGGAATCCTGGGACTCAGATGGCTGACCCTCGCTAGCCGTTGGCTCGACTGTGCCCTCTGCTGAGCTCACGCCCGTGAGATGAACTCGCCGGAGCGGGTATCAACTTTGATGCGCTCACCCGGTTGAATGAACAAGGGAACCTGCACAACAAGACCTGTTTCGAGTGTCGCAGGCTTCTTCGCTCCCGAGACACGATCTCCCTTTTCGCCGGGCTCAGTCTCTGCAACGTTGAGTTCCACTGAAGCGGCGAGTTCTATACCGATGATCTCATCGTCATACATCATGAGCTGAGCCATGGACGAGTCCACCATGTAGAGCGCCCTGTCGCCAAGCGTCTCACTTGCAACGTTCAACTGGTCATAGGTGCTGTTGTCCATAAACACGTAGTCATCGCCATCGCGATAGAGCAACTGCATCTCACGCTTATCAATGATGGCACGCTCCATCTTTTCTCCAGCTCGGAAGGTGCGCTCTACGACAGCACCATTTCGAACATTTCGCAGCGTGGTTCGAACAAAAGCACCACCCTTGCCCGGCTTGACGTGTTGAAACTCGACTATCGAGAAGAGTCCGTCATCAAGGTCGATAGACATGCCGTTTTTAAAATCAGAGGTGGAAATCTGTGCCATGGTGCTCTGTCTGTCCGTTCTGCTTCGTGTGCATGCGGGAAGAAGCCGTGCGCTTAATCTCAAACAAGTGCAGGGTTCTTCGGTGCCAATGTCAGGCGATCGCAGCCGCCTTCGGTAACCAGCAGCGTGTCCTCAATGCGAACCCCGCCAAGCTCTGGCAAGTACACACCAGGCTCCACGGTCACTACGTGGCCAGGGCGAAGAGTAGCAGTAGAGCGAGTCGAGACTCGTGGCTCCTCGTGAATATCGAGCCCTACCCCGTGACCAGTGGAATGCAAGAACGCTTCACCTAGGCCGGCTTCGACTATGACCTTGCGACAAGCAGCATCCACCTCTGCAGCGGCGACACCCGGTCGAATTGCGTCCACTCCCGCCTGTTGAGAAGCAAGCACCACATCGAGCATGTTGCGTCGTTCATCACCCACGTCTCCGACTGCGACCGTTCTGGTCATATCGGAGTGGTAACCATCGATCAACGCACCAAAATCAATCACCACAAGATCCCCTTCAACAATCCTTCGGCTCGAAGGGCGGTGATGCGGTTTTGCGCCATTTGGTCCCGAGGCCACAATCGTCTCAAAGCTCAGATCGGCTGCACCGAGTTCGCGCATTCTGGAATCCAACTCGAGGCCAAATTCAATCTCTGTTGGCCCATCACCAAGTCGAGGTCGGATCTGCAGCAGCGCTTCATCTGCGATCGCACATGCAGCACGGATCCTTGCTGCCTCCCCTGCATCTTTGATCAGGCGAAGCTCCTCAACGATCCCGTTTGTGGCAGCAATCTCTCCTGTAGTGAACAGTTCTGACTGCCACCTTCGCTGTGCAGCCCAGGTGACGGTCTGTGCCTCGAGGCCAACAGAGGTCACACCCGCAAGCTTGGCTGCCTCTGCGATGCATCCGTCGGGGTCTGCGGCAACGATCTCAATGCGACACTCAATTCCGGTGGCCTTGATCTCGGCAGCAGCTTGGTCGCGGTAGCGACCGTCGCTCACAAAGACCAACT
>WLLG01000039.1 GCA_009700815.1 Actinomycetota bacterium | reverse complement strand
TCAGGAAACGAACTAGGACGCTTCGCCAATTGTTCTGGGGCAGTTGTGCGGCAAGGCGCGTGCCATCTATTTCTAGCAGTGCCTCCTCGCGCTCCACCTCGTCCATATAGATCAGGACTCTAGCTAGTTCCGGACTCTGCCTCGTTCCGGACTCTGCCTCGTTCAGGAGTCTGCCTAGTTCAGGACTCGGGAGATAGGCGTGCCGGTCCGCAGGAGGAGCAGCGATTCCAGCTAGCGAGTTTTTTCTAAGAACCGTTCTATGTTGATCAGAACCCGCGTGACTTTGCCTGCAGCAATAAGACCGCGTTCGTCGCGGGCTGAGACATGAAAGATAAGTCGCCGCCCCTCAACTTTTTCTAGATGAGCTTCGGCCGTGATCTGTCCGCCTACTGCCGTGGGCGAGATGTGTTCTATTTGAACTCGAACACCCACCGTGGAAGAACCAGGTTCAAGTTCGCTATGCACGGCAAGAACAGCGGCTTCTTCGAGCAGAGCAATGATCCGTGGAGTAGCCAAAACAGGCACATCCCCAGAGCGAAAAGCGATAGCAGTATCGCTTTCAGAGACAGTGAGTTCTACAGAGGCCGACAGGCCGGGACGTACAGGCACAACCGATACAGTAAACACTTAGTTGCGCCGAGGCACATCCATCTTCGCCGTGCCCTGTTCTACTGATCCTTAATCTAGGAGGACCCACCGATGCTCGAAGAGCCAACTATCCAGAGAGTGCTAGCGGCCGCTGCTTCTCGTGGCGCCGATTTTGCAGAGATTTTTGCCGAAGAGAAGCGTTCCTCCTCGGCTCTCCTTGACGATGGTCGCATTGAGGAACTCACCTCGGGTAGAGACCGCGGGGCGGGAATCCGAGTAGTTGTTGGCGAGTCCACGGGCTTTGCTCACACCTCGGACTTGTCTGAGGCCGGGCTGATTGCTGCTGCTGAGACTGCTGCTTCGGCCGCCCGCGGGTCAGGAACGGGGACCACCATTGTTGACCTTGACCGCGTCAATGCGCCGCGACCCAATCTGGTGCGAATCATGCCGGGAGACGTGCCAAAGGCCAAAAAGGTTGAACTGCTCTTGATGGCTAATGAGATGGCAAGGGCCGAAGGCGCAGCCATTACGCAGGTCTCGGCCCGCTACGCAGATTCTCATCGCCGGATTTTGGTGGCCAACACCGATGGCACACTCGGAACCGATGAGCAGGTGAAAACTCTGTTCTCAATCTCGGCGGTGGCCTCGGGAGATACCGGCATGCAGACTGGCCGTGAGTCCATCGGCCGCTCGGTGGGCTTTGAGTTGTTTGACACCTATGAAGTAGGGGATCTTGCTCGCACTGCAGCGCAACGAGCGATCACGAAGTTGGCTGCACGACCAGCACCCTCGGGCGAGATGACTGTGGTGATCGGCCCGGGCGGCGGGGGAGTCATGTTCCATGAAGCTTGCGGCCATGGGCTCGAGGCTGACCTAGTCGGTAAGGGCGCTTCGGTCTTCGCCGGAAGGCTCGGGGAGCAAGTTGCTTCCTCGCTCGTGACGTTGGTTGACGACGGCACTATGGGCGGCGAGTGGGGATGTTTCGCCATCGACGACGAGGGCCGCCCAGCCCAACGAAACGTGCTGATTCAAGACGGCATTCTGGTCGACTACATGTGGGATGGCCTTCGAGCTCGAGCCGAGGGCCGCGCATCCTCGGGTAACGGCCGACGTCAGAGCTATCAGCACTTGCCCATGGTGCGCATGACGAACACCTACCTTCTCGGAGGTACCTCAACACCTGACCAAATTCTCTCTGACACTGAATCAGGTGTGTACATCTCGCATCTTGGTGGCGGTCAGGTCAACACCGCCACGGGCGATTTTGTCTTCGGCATGACCGAGGCCTACCTCATTGAGGGTGGTCGGATCACTGAACCGCTGCGCGAAGGCAACCTCATTGGCAATGGTCCGGGTGTGCTCACCTCGATCGATGCAGTTGGAAACGATTTTGCGATGGGCGGGCCCGGAACCTGCGGCAAAGACGGCCAAGGTGTTCCTGTCGGAGATGGTGTGCCCACGCTTCGAGTTGCGAGTGGCCTCACTATCGGTGGAACCGCAGCGTGAACCCAGAAGAACTGCAACAAATCGCCGATCGTATTGTTTCCATGGCGCAGCCCGGTGAGCAGGTTGAGGCAGTAGTTGCTTGGAGTCGAGATACCGAGGTTCGTGCCTTTGAGGGAGAGGTTGAGCATTTCGTCTCGGCCGACTCAGCAGGTGTCGGAATCCGGATGATCTCGCAAGGAAAGCAGGGCCTTTCTTGGGCCGGAGTGCTTGATGACGCTGCGCTCAAAGAGTGTCTTGCCGAGGCTCGCGATAATGCCAGCTTTGGTTCAGAAGATCCCAATGCGGGCCTAGCAGAACCCGACGGGGTGGAGCCCGAGGAGTTGTCACTCTTCGATGAGCGGCTTGTGCATGCTGACACCGAAGAGAAGATTCGCTTGGCGATCGAGCTCGAGGCGCAGGTCCGAGCGGGTGACCCAAGAATTTTTGGCATTGAGTCTGCGGACTATGCCGATTCTGTGATGGCTACAGCCCTTGCATCCACCACTGGCATCAGACGCTCAAGCGCAGAAACCTCGGTGTATCTAGGGGTCTATGCGTTGGCTGGAGACGAGGAAGATACCACCACTGGTTTTGGTTTTTCGGTAGGCCGTGCCCTGCAAGACTTGGATCTGGCCTTTGCTGCACAGGAGGCAGTTCAGCGCTGCGTGCGCCTGCTTGGCGCAACAAAAGCTCCGAGCGAGCGCCTGACCGTTGTGCTGCACCCGTACGTCACTTCGCAGTTCCTCAGTCTGATTGCAGAGATGCTCTCTGGCGAGTCCGTGATTCGTGGGCGATCGCCGTTTGCGGGTCGGGTTGGAGAAGAAATTGCGGCAACCAGTTTGACCATGTTTGACGATGCAACCGATCCGCTCAGCCCTACTGCTTCTGATACCGACGGAGAGGGCCTGGCTTGCAGGCGAGTCCCGCTCATTGATGCCGGCGTGCTGTCGGGTTACCTACATAACGCTTACACAGCAAGGGTTGCCGGAACGAACTCCACAGGGTCGGCGCAGCGAGGGAGTCACCGTGCTGCGCCTGGAGTGGGGCCACATGTCATCAAGCTGATGCCTGGGGACCTCTCCGCAGAAGAGATTATTTCGCAGGTCGGAGACGGGTTCTTGGTACATGACATTGCGGGGCTTCACTCTGGAGTCAACCCGGTTTCGGGTGACTTGTCAGTGGGCGCTGACGGCGTACGTATTCGGGGCGGTGAACTTGCCGAGGGAATCCGAGAAGTAACCATCGGGTCGACCCTTCAGCGAATGCTCGGCGATGTGGTTGCCATCGGGTCGGACCTGACCTACTTCCCGTGGGAATCAACTGGCCTGACCTTGGCCATTGCTGATGTGACGATGTCCGGACAGTGACCGCAACAGTGTCTACGCCGCAGTCTGGCCACTCTGAAGATTTGTTGGCGCTTGCTGCGTCGGTTCTTGACCAAGCCGCCGGCGAGGAGCAGGTCGAAGTACTGCTGAGCCGAGCAACTTCAACCACCGTCAAGGTCTATGAGGGCCAAGTTGAGTCGCTCACCTCAGCGGATTCGTCGGGTGCTGGAATTCGCGTGATTCGAGACGGCCGGCTTGGCTTTGCTCATTGCGGCAGTCTGGACCCCGCGGTGTTGGTCGAGACATTGCGTGAAGCACGAGACAACCTTGAGTTTGCCGAACCTGACGAGTGGAACGGCCTTGCCGCGCCTGACGGCGTAGAGGTTGTTGCTCAAAATGGGTGGTCGGATTCGGTGGTTGCGTTTCCGGTAGAAAGAAAAATTGCACTTGCCCTAGAGCTGGAACAAAGGGTGCTTGCCGCCGATTCTCGAATCACGGGGATCCGATCCACTGCCTATGGCGATGCGTGGGGTGAGTCGGTGATTTTGTCTACAGCTGGAATTCAAGCGGTGGACCGCGGTGCCTCCTGCTCCATCTCTACACAGCCATTAGCTCGCGTGGGCGAAGAAACTCAGACTGGATTCGGCTACGACTCGGGTCGGGTCCCAGAGTTGCTAGACCTTGACCATGCAACTGTCGAGGCAGTTGATCGAGCCACCCGACTCCTTGGTGCAGTCAAGCCTCCTTCTGCTCGAATGACCATTTTGCTCGAGCCCCGCTTGGCAATCTCGTTGATGGGCATTGTCTCAGGAATGTTGTCAGGGGAGTCCGTCCTGAAGGGCCGCTCGCCGTTCGGTGAACGTCTAGGCGAGCAGATTGCATCGGCACTGCTCTCGCTGACCGATGACCCCACTCGATCAGAGTCAATTGGTGCTGAAGAGGTAGACGGCGAAGGGCTTGCATGTCGGTCCAATCTGCTGATCTCCGACGGTGTGCTGCAAGGATTCCTTCAGGATTCCTATTCGGGTCGGCGCAGTGGGTCGGCCTCTACGGGTTCAGCAGTGCGAGGCACACGAAGTCTGCCGGGCGTTGGTGCACAACTGCTTGTGATGCAGCCGGGGACTCGCAGCTTTGAGCAGTTGGTGTCCTCAATCGACTTGGGCCTATATGTCAATAGTCTGTCCGGGATGCACTCGGGGGTGAACTCCATCTCAGGTGACTTCTCAGTGGGCGCAGATGGCCTGATGATTCGAAACGGGTCGCTCGCCGAGCCGGTTCGAGAGCTCACATTGGCATCAACGCTTCAACGACTCCTGCTTGATATTTCAGAAGTCGGCGGAGACTTTGAATGGTTGCGTGGTGGCGACGGTGCATGCTCCTTGGTCATCCAAGATGTTTCGCTCTCCGGAGCATAAGGAGCACTCGAGCCCTAGCCGGTGGAGTCCGAGGCAGTAGAGCCCTACCTCAGGATTACTAGGCTGATCGGAACCGTAGAAGCCGCTCGCACGAGTTCATCGACCTGTCCCGTGCGCACAGCAAGAGTTGCCTGACCTTGGGTGACTTGAATGACCTGAGCAGCGGTGGCCACCCTGTCAGTTTCGACCCCGTCTCCTTGAACTGCGCCGTAGTCAAGGCCTGTTGCAGCAGTCCTTACCGATATGACATCTACGATGTCCCCGACCTGAACGGGGGCTGGGGCCTCACCAAGCGCCAGGGTCACAGCTTGGGTATCAGCTGTCAGCGTTGCGCCCAGAGCTCCTGCACCAACGGCCGAGACGCGACTCTGCAACAGAATCTCGCCTTTGGCGACTTCAATCCTGACGCGACGATCCAGCGGCAGTTCGACTAGCGCTCCATCAGGCAGGAGGCGTGTTGGAATCTGTTCGACTCGAACTGAGGCTGAGTCGATGAGTTCTCCGGCCTTGAGTGGTCGAGCAGCCATGACTACTGCAGTGCTGTTCCCCCAAGACTGCTGCGCGATCTGAGCGGCATTTAGCTGACCCGTGACTTGCCAACCAACCGTGATTGCCACCACGAGCACCAGCAACCGTCGAGACAGTACGCGTCGAGCTAGCGAGGACTGCTCCACACGAGAGCGATACTGGATGAGTCGGGCGCTGAGTGCTGCAGCGGCATTGCGGTATCGCAGCGCCGTCGGCCGCGACGGCGCAGGGGTACGAGTCACGGACTTCTCCTGGTTAAGTTCGACTAAATGGCAGGGGAAGTAGGAGGGGAGTGAGGGGTAACGCCGGCCCTACGGAGCGGGCTGCAACCCGAGTTTGACGTCGGCAAATAGAGCATCTGCGGGTGGGCCTTGCGCTGGGATGGTGAGCAGTTCGTGGCCAGACTCGGTGACCAAAACCGTGTGTTCAAACTGAGCGGATCGCTGCATGTCCCGAGTGGAAACGGTCCAACCGTCATCCCACATCTCGAGCCGGTTCGATCCCAGATTGATCATCGGTTCGACGGTGAAGGTCATCCCCGGTAAGAGCACGGTGTCGTTGTGAGGATCGTAATAGTGAGGAATTTGCAGGCTGGTATGGAACTGATCGCCAATGCCATGACCAATGAACTCGCGTACGACTCCGTAGTTGAACTCGGCCACTGATTGTTCGATCGCTCGGCCGATCTCATAGACGCGGGCATTCGGCTTCACCACCGAAATACCTGCGTGCATCGCAGCCCTAGTTTGGCGAACGAGTTGGGCAGAGCGGTCGTCAACCTCGCCCACCAAGAAGTTGCAAGAGGTATCGCCGTGCACTCCCTCTATGTAAGCGGTGACGTCAATGTTGACAATGTCTCCGTCTGCGAGTTTGCGAGAATCGGGGATTCCGTGACAAACAATTTCGTTTGCCGAAGTACACAAAGACTTAGGAAAACCCCGGTAGTTGAGCGTTGAGGGATACGCGCCAGCAGCGACCATGAATTCATGCCCAATCCGGTCAAGCTCATCGTGAGTGATTCCTGGTCGAACATGGCGGCCCACCTCGATCAGAGCCTCAGCGGCAACTCGGCCCGCTACTCGCATGGCCTCAATCTCATCTGCGGTGCGGATGGCGCGGCTAGCGCGTGTTGAGGGCTCGCCGGTGGCCGCGTAATCGGGACGAGCAATTCCAGCGGGAACTGTCCTCATGGGGCCGATCAAGCCGGCAATGACCGGAGGTGACTGCGGCTCGGGGAGAGTAGAACGACGCTTACGCTTTGCCATGGGATTCCCATGTTAGAAGATCGAATCACTTCTCGTTGTTCGTGGGCTCGGGGGTGCCTCCCCGGTTGAGCAAGCCGAGCGCCCAGCCGGCTTGGGCGCGTGGGACTGCGCCAAAGAATCTGCCCCGACCTAGGTTCGCTGTGAGCCACTCGCCGAGTGAGTCTGAGTAGCGCTCAGGTACTGCAGCGGCGGACTCTGAGGCCAAGCAGGCCAAGGCTTGTTGTACGGGCACAGGTACAGAGAGATCACAATCTGAATCGGCACGAGAAGTAAAGGGGATGCTCCATAAGTCTGGGCATTGCAGAATCGGATTGCCTTCTGGGATGGTGCCGGGCCCGTCTGGGCAACGCACCGAGGCCAACCAAGAACCGGGGCTTCGAGCATTCAACAGTGTGATGGTGAGCGATGCTTGCCGACGTGAAAGTTCAGTCTGTGCGGCGCTGAGTGAGGGGTTGCTAGCTAAGAGCCAAGCATGAACTGCGCCCAATATGCCGTGAAGGGTTGCTTCTTCTGCATTGCTAGCGCGATCTCCGTGATGACAAAGTGCATGCGCTAGCGAGGGTGCGATGAATGCTGGGTGTTCCGACTTGTAACGAGTATTGAGCACACGCCGCGACTGGTCAGACTCCTCAACCTCAAACCCGATGACGCGCCCCTCTCCATCGGGAATGCCCACGCCAAGACGCAGTACCTCGGTCTCACCTTGCAGGAATGCATTGAGCAGTGCCTGCGCTGGCCCACCGCTGAGTAGGAGCAGTCCTGCGCGAACGCTTAGGTCGGGGACTCGAGCTTGCAGTTCTGGATCAGCAAACAAGTTGATCATCTCGCCGGCAATTCCTGGCGGAAGGAGATCGGCCAGCGTCGCGGCGGCCTGCTGCTCGTTCAAGGGCGGGCCAACAGCGGGATGCATGGGTGGGCCATTCGGATAAATTCCCGGCTGCCCAAAAAGGGTGTTTGAGCTGAACAAGCCGAGGTCGCTCGGAGTTGAAGGTGCCAGACTCAGGACTTGCTCAGCCTCTGCCTGTGAGAAGGCGTTCATATGGGGGCGGCGTTCATGTAGGGGCGGCCTTCATATGGGGATCGGTCTTCATAGGGTTGTGTCCCTGAGCGCATTCCGGTCGGTGGTCATGGCCTTCAGTGTGCCAGTGCTGCTCTGCTCGTGGCCACTGTTTCGCCTCGGCTCCTGTTCTACTCTTCATCACTGTGTCGAGCCGGAGCACCACTGCCATCTTGATCGCTGTTGCCCTGCCGCTCGTGGTGCTCAGTATCGACTTTTCTGGCGTAGCGGTTGCGTTACCTGACATTGGCCGTGAGCTCGATGTTCCGGCGAGTAGCACGGGGTGGGTGATCAACGCATTCGCGTTGGGTGCGGCGGGGCCGCTATTGGTTTCTGGTCGGGCTGCTGATCTCTATGGACGCAAGCGGATGTTGGTGATCGGCGTGCTGGTGTTCTCGCTCGGCACCCTGCTTGCTGCGACGGCTCCTGTGTTCGATGTGCTGATTATCGCTCGCGTGATTCAAGGATTCGCAACGGCGCTCTTTATGACGGCATCTCTATCGGTGGTCAGCACTTCGTTCACTGGTGACCGTCGGGCCTGGGGGATTGGCATGTGGAGCGCCATCGGAAGCACCGCTGCGGCTGCCGCACCGGTGGTCGGCGGACTGCTAGTAGCGACACTTGGTTGGCGCTGGTTCTTTGCGCTCAACCTTCCCGTCCTGCTCGCTGCGCTCCTCATGATCCTTCGCTACGTCCCCGAATCGTTCGGGGATAAGCGACCAATCGACCTAGTCGGAGCCCTCCTCGCAACTGCTTCGGTCACCTGTGTGATTTATGGATTGCAAGAGGCTGGAATGAAGGGGTGGCAGAGCCCCTGGGTGCTTGGGCCGCTTGCATTCGGTGTCGCGCTGTTTGGCGTATTTGTGTTGCAGCAGCGATTCTCGGCCCAACCACTTATTGCGGCGGCGATTGTGCATGCACGCGCGTATCGCCCCCCAGTTGCGGTTGCCTTCTTAGCTAACTGGGGTTTCGGAGCCATCAACATCTTGATGACCTTTTGGCTTCAAGATGTCCGCAATTTATCTGCCGCCATGACAGGGATTGTGTTCTTGGCCTACTCCGTTCCCTTCGCCATCATGGGTGCCCTGACGGGTCGGGTAGTGAAGTTCGCTGGTATGCGAGCACCGATGATGTTGGGAATGTTTCTGATTGCTGTCTCCTTTGTTGCGTTAACGCAGCTAGGAGCCAGCAGCAAAATTGGTCTTGTGATCGTGGCCATGGCGCTATCCGGTGTCGGCCAAGGCCTTGCCTACAACGTGTCCACCACTGCGGCCATGACTGCGGTTCCAGATGTCGACGCCGGGGTTGCTTCCGGTTTGTTGACTTCTCTGCGCAATGTGGGCGTGGCAGCGGGTGTTGCAATCGCCAGTATGGCCGTTTCAGTTCCCTCCTCTGGGAGCACAACCACTCAGACTGAGGATTTTACCGCCGGGCTACAGCGAGCCTCCTGGGTGATTGTTCTGGTCTCCCTGCTCGGTATGGCAATTGCTGTCGCGGCGAGCAGCGGAAGAACTCCTGCTGCACCTGCTGATGCTCCAACTCCAGCGAGCTAGTCAGAAAGCAGCTACGAGTTTTTGCTCGGACTATCGAGCGCTCCAGGTGATGGGTGCGTCTTCGGAGGAATATTCCAGCGCTCCCGCAGTTCCTGTAGCGGAGTGTTAGCAAGCGCAAAGTGGTCCACTCCGCCCATTGGATCTGCAGTGCACTGCGCTGCGCGCCAGAACGCATCGGCAAGGTGATCGCTAGCGCCCGCATCTGAAAGCGTGTCGGCTCTGGCAATCATGACCTCTTTGCCGCCCACGGTGGTGATGCTTGCATTCTGAAAAAGGGCCAAGGTGAAGATGAACTGAGTAAACCCTCTTGGGTCATCCATGGTTGCTGCGATAAAGGCAAATACGTCAATCTCACCTTCGGGCGAGGTGTCGTAATCGGTGAGCACGTGAACCCAATCGTGCAAGGCGCCGATCTCATAAATCCCAGTCGGTTCGCCGGGAAACGCAAACTCGTGAATCTCGTAGAACTGCGCAACACCATGGCCCCAAGATCCTTCGGGGCAGTCTCGTAACCCTTCCCACTTTGCCGCTAGCGCTTCGTCTCTTCCAATCGAGTAGTAAGCAAGCTTTGACCGCAGAAGTTCTTCGATGTGGCCGGTGAAGATTCCCTTGATGGTCTGCTCGGTGTACCAAGAGTTCCGCATCAGATCGGCATGGAGCCTAAGCATGTGATCTTCGGATGTGTCTCTCAGAATATCTAGGAACCTGGGTTCAGTCCCGAGTTCATGCAGATACTGCTCCGCATGCTTTTCTAGGCCTACTGGCAGGGGATGCATGGTGAATTCCAAGATGGTCACCAAGTTGACGCACTGCTCGAGTAAGAGCGTGTCCCCAAGCTCGGCACGCGCCGTTTCGGGGGAACTGGGGGAGAACTCTCTGACTACCTGCGGAGTCTCTTGGGCAAACGCGTTGAGCAGAGATTGCAACAAGTCCAGTTGCAGCTCTGTTGGTCCGCCACCGCTCCACGTGAGCGCTCCAAGTACTGCACTAAAGAGCGGCTTGACGTTGTCCTGCTCGGGAGGGACAAAGCGCCCCATCAGATTGCTTGGTCGCCCCAACGAGGCCGAGCCAATTCCGGTGGCAGCGGTTGGACTAGGCACAGCTCGTTACCTTCAGGGTCTGCCATCACATAGTGGTGGTCCCCCTTGAGTTCTTGAATCGTTCGGACGTAGGAACCGCCTAGTTCAATGATGCGGTCCCGGGCGTGGTCGATGTCAGTCACTTCAATATCTGGTCGAGCAACGAGTGCCTCAGGCCTTGGCGCAGTGCTGGGCTGGAACGCAAAGAACGTTCCCCCGGGGTCGGGGCTGAGCTGTACCCAGTCTGCTTCGCTCTCGACTATCTCGACGTCGAGCACGTTGCACCAGAATTGGGCAAGGAGCACGGGGTCATGAGCATCGATTACTACAGAGCGCATCCATCCCACAGCCCCGATACCTGAGTCCTGTGTGTGGTCCTGATCGTTCACGTCTGTGCCCCCAGGCTGTTAGGCCGCTAGTCAGTAGTTGCGGTTTTCGTTGGAGTTGCTTTGGCAGGTTTATCACTTGAACCACCCGAGTCGGAGCTTGACCCGGAGTTGCTCTTCGAGGAATCTGAGCTTGAGGAGTCTGAGCTTGATGATCCTGAGCTTGATGAGTCTCTGCTTGATGAGTCTGTGCCTGATGAGTCTGAGCTTGCAGAGGATGAGCTTGTAGAGGATGAACCCGAAGACCCAGAATCGGAGGACCCTGAGCGACTGTCGTTTTTGTAGAAGCCTGAGCCCTT
>WLLG01000038.1 GCA_009700815.1 Actinomycetota bacterium | reverse complement strand
AGGAATCAGCCACCTTGGCGCGCATTCGCCGTTGCGAATCCCGCGGCAACTACTCCATTGTCAGCGCCTCAGGCCGCTATCGCGGCGCCTATCAGTTCGACTTCACTACTTGGCGTGGCATGGGCGGCTCAGGCGATCCAGCGGCAGCATCGCCCTCGGAACAGGACTACCGAGCGCTCCTGCTGCTTCGTTTGAGGGGCACGCGTCCATGGCCAATTTGTGGCAGATAGACACCATGTTCGGAATCGATCCACCGAATCATTTGCTGACGGTTTTCCTGCACTGCTGTCGCCCCGACTATGGTCACGATGTCATGAATGGCCGAGATAGAGGAATGCCGTGAACGCTCGTCTTCGTTTGCCCTTGCTGTTAGTTGTAACTGCCCTTGTGGCATTTGGATGCAGCACACAAGAGGCTTCTAAGCCCGCCTTTACGGGCGATATCGCAAAAGGAAACCCCGTTGCAGCCGAGACTCCGCTGAGTTCGGCTTCGGGGGATGCGCCCGAGCCCATCGGACTTGATCCTGTGGGTGATGCGGAGTTGCAGGCAGCCCTTGAAGGGACCCCACCCGGCTGTGAAGTGCTCACTACTCGTTCCTGCCTGCTGCCCTTCCCAAGCGACGCCTACACGGTTGCGGACATCACTACGGGCACTGGCCGGCGGGTAAGCATTCCTGATGGCCTACTCGAGAACGTAGATGGCGAAGCCCTAGATCCAACAGAGTGGAACCGGAACGACGGGTTCAGCCCCTCGACCCCAATTCTGGTTCACATCCCAGGAATCGACCCATCCAAGACTGCCCTACCAGTAGAGACAAATATTGGCTTCTCGACCACGGCCGATTCGGCCACCGTTATCGTGGATCTTGATAGCGGCCAGCTGGTTCCGCACTGGGCGGAGATGGACCTTCGGGCCGAGAATGATATTGACCGAGCCCTGATCCTTCGGCCCGCAACCTCGCTCATCGAGACTCACCGCTTTGCGGTGGCACTGCGAAATATCAAAGGCACAGACGGTCAAACGTTGCCAGCTCCTATCGGGTTTCGGGTGTTGCGAGATAACAACCCCACATCAAATCCGGTCATCGAGGAACGTCGTAATGAGTTTGAAGCAATATTTGCTGAAGAAGCCGCGGTCGGAATCAACCGAGCCGACCTGTATCTGACTTGGTACTTCACTGTTGCTTCCGCCGACACTCTGGCGGGCCGCATGCTCTCCATGCGTGACGATGCGTTTGGTCAATTGAATGGCCAGTCACCCACATTTGCAGTGACAGGAACCCGAACTACCGACTTGCAAAAGGGTATCGCCAAAGTCGTCACCGGCACTTTTGAAGTGCCGCTCTACCTTGACAACGGCGGCGCACCGGGCAGCCGCATGACCTACAGCCCACTCAACGGCGATCCAGTCTCCGACGCAACCTACACCGCCGAATTCACTTGCACGGTGCCCGAGGCGGCAGTTGCAAATGGTGAGGCCGTGCCAGTTGTCTATGGCCACGGTCTTCTTGGATCCTCGGAAGAAGCTGCATCAACTTCGGTGCAACGAACTGCTGCTGCAAACAACTCCTTGTACTGCGCGACCAGTTGGATTGGCCTAGCTGCGGAGGATATTGGTTTTGCATCGCAGGCTCTTTCGGATATCAACCTGTTCCCCTCAATTCCTGATCGACTGCAACAGAGCATGCTCAACACGCTGTATCTCGGGCGGTTGATGATTCACCTTGATGGCCTCGGGAATGCCCCTGAGTTTCAGAGCAGTTCTGGTGCCAACATGATCAACACTGACTCGGCCTACTTCGACGGCAACAGCGAAGGCGGCATCATGGGCGGAGCCGTAACCGCCGTGGCCCAGGACTGGACCAATGCCGTGCTCGGGGTGACCGGTATGAACTACTCAACCCTGCTTCAGCGCAGCGTTGACTTTGATCGATTCGCTTCAATTTTGCGTGAGGCATACCCCAACGCATTGGATCAGCAACTGGCTTTTGGCCTGATTCAGATGCTCTGGGATCGTGGTGAGACCAGCGGCTATGTGCAGCACTTGACTGATCGTGCTTATGAGCGCACGCCTGCCCATGCAGTGATCCTTGACGTCGCGTTCGGTGATCATCAGGTAGCACCGATTACTGCACAGAACATCGCTCGCACCTTGAAGATGCCGATCTATAAGCCAACGCTTTCCGCAACCTCTGCTCCGCTTGGAGTTCAGCCGTTCTGGTTCTGGAATCTTCCTGGCATCCGCAAGTTCCCGTATGAGGGTTCGGCCCTCGTGTTTTGGGATTCAGGAACCATGGCACCGCCGAGCGGCAACATCACACCCATCATGAGTGAGCGATGGATTGCAGAGTGCAGCGGTGAGAACGCCGGAAACGCCGATTCCGCATTGTGCGCAGACCCGCATGAGGATCCTCGTCGGCAGCCAGCCGTCATGAAGCAGAAGTTGGCCTTCTTCCAGCCGAAGGGCAAGGTCACCAATGTCTGCGCTGAGCAAGCCTGTGTCTCTACTCCAAGTGATGAACTGGGTTACTGAGCCAGCGGCTTACTGCTCAACTGTAAAAATTAAGAGGTCCTCTGCGAGTACCTCTCGGAGTTGCTGAGCGAGCGCACCGCGCAAGGTTGTTCGTGTCATCCGAAACGGCCCAGCATGAAGCGTTTCTCCTAGCTGCGTGGCAACTTGAGTTGCCCGAGCCACTACCTGCTCGGGAGCTACTACCTCATCCAAGAACCCAGCCTGCAGGGCTTCTTGGGGTGAGTGCACATGGGCAAGTTGAATAGCTTGGGTAAAGAACCGAGGAGAGAGGCGATCGCGGCACACCTCGGCAGCAAAAGCGGGGACAGGCATTCCGATGCGTACCTCATTCAGCCCAAGTTTGTAGGGGCCCTCGGCGCCGATTCGGATATCCGCGCAGCACAGCAAAATCCCGCCCATTGCCAACGCATGGCCTGTGACCGCAAGTACAACAGGTCGTGAGAATTCAAAGATCCGAATCCCAAGCTCGGCACCTCGACCAAGCAACTCTCGAGCTTGCTCAGGCCCACTAGTCATGACTGCAAGATCAAAACCCGCAGAGAATTTCCCATCCCGCCCGGTAATGACAACTGCAAGTGCGCCATCTGACTCGACACGGTCCAAGGCCAACTCAATCCCGCCGAGGGTGTCATGGGAAAGTGCATTGGCTTTGCCATCATCCACAGTGATTATTGCGGTCTGCTCGACTAGGGAATAGGTCACTGAGTCAGAAGTGTGCTCCGCCTGAGTGGGTGCTGCTGGAGTATCAGTCATGTCCGAACCGTAGGAGGAACTTCTGCCTCGGTCCAACCCCTGCTGAGAATTCTGAATGCTTGGCCGGTGTGAACAGTGGTCTGCGGCGTTTCATGCGCGAAAGTAGGGACTCCCTGAACCGCAATTTTTACACACATGCACTCGACAAGATCAGATACGCGAGATTTCATCCTGATGGCTGGCCCGGATGGCCCGCGCCTGCCGGCCGTTCCGGCCCTCGATGGGCTGCGCGGTTTGGCGGTGGCTGCAGTCGTTCTGTATCACGCCGAATTTAAGGTGATGATCGGCGGGTACTTAGGGGTTTCGACCTTTTTCACACTCTCCGGATTCTTGATCACGACACTGTTGATCAACGAGTCGGCACGCAACGGAAGTGTTGCCCTTGGAGCATTTTGGGGCAGGCGATTCCGCAGGCTCTTGCCGGCATCGCTGGCCACCCTGGCCCTAGTGGCAACTCTCTTTGCTTGGCTCGTGGCTACGGCAGATCAACGGGCAACTATGCAAGGAGACATCCTCGCATCGGTGTTCGATGTGGCCAACTGGCACTTCATTTTTCAGGGTGCCTCATATGGTGATCTATTTGTTGCCCCTTCGCCGGTGCTTCATTTTTGGAGCCTGGCGATTGAAGAGCAGTTCTATTTGGTTTTTCCCGTCCTGTTGGTCCTTCTCTGGCGGGTAAGTAAGGCACGGTCACGCGTCATTGGACTGACGCTCGCTGCTCTGGCGCTCTGCTCCGCTGCGCTGCCATTTGTATTTACGATGTCCAAGGATCGGATCTACTTTGGCACCGATACTCGTGCTGCCGAATTGCTGCTTGGTGGGGTTCTAGCAGTGGTTCTCTCCCGGGAGCCGGTTCGTCGCAAACTAGCTCTGGTTGCGCACTGGAGGGTGGGTCTGGGTGTGCTTGGTGCCGCATTGCTGTCTCTACAGATCTACTGGTGGTGGACGCTTCCACAGGCAAGCGCATGGTTGTACCGGGGCGGGTTTGCTCTCTATGCATTGATGAGTTGTGTGGTGATTGCCTCGCTAGCCTTGCCACGGTCCCCGCTTCGTGCGGCGTTCTCTATGGGTTGGTTGCGCTGGCTGGGCCTTCGTTCCTATGGCATCTATTTGGCCCATTGGCCAATCTTTCTGGTGGTTCGGCAGGAATTGCCCAGCTGGGGTCGGCTCCCGCAGGCAGTGCTCGCAATTAGCTGCTCGTTGGCTGTGGCCGAAATTTCATTTCGGCTCCTTGAACAACCGGTGCGTTTGCAACGCTGGCCGAGTCGGGACTGGGCAGTGCGAGTCGCTGGTTCTGCGATGGTTGTGGTTGCTCTCTTGGCGCTCATCCCTTGGCCAATTGACGAAGCAGCTAGGAGTACCGACTTTGAGTCCGCCCTAGATGAGTTCAATGCTCGGTCTGCGGCTACGGCTTCTCGATCAACTACAACTCAGCCACCAGCGGAAACTCCTCAGCCTCCAGCAGTGGCAACTGTAGATACCTTTGGAGATTCAACTGCGCTGCTGATGGTGATGGGCATGGCAACGGCCGATGCCAAGTCAACCAAAAGCACTGGTCGAGTCTCTGACATTGGTGGAGATGTTGAGCTGGGTTGCGGGGTGAGTCGCTTCGACATGTTGCGCGTGGAGTTTGATTTGGTGGTGACGGATCAGTGTCGGTCTTGGCCGGATCGGTGGTCGCAGGCTGTGGCTGCAAATCATCCCGATATTGCACAGCTGATTACGGGCGCTTGGGAGGTGCCTGATGTTCGCCTGCCTGGTTCCACAACATGGTCATCGCTCGGGGATCCCGCAGTCGACGAGTTTGTGCGAACTGAGCTCACAACAGCGGTTGACGTTCTCGCAGCCGACGGGGCAATGGTGTTGCTGGTGTTGTGGCCTGAATACGGGCAATGGGCTCAAGAGGGGAAGTCAGAGGCTCTACAGAAGCAGGCTGACCCAGCGCGCATGCGACGGTTGCACGAACTCATGCGCGAGGTTGCAGCGTCCCGGCCGGCAACGGTGAGAGTCCTGGACCTACCTGCGTTTCTTGGGCCCGATCGATTGGCTGACACCAAACTGAGACCCGATGGCCTTCACATCAAGGTAGAAGAAACTACCGAGTTGTATGCCAATGGCCTGAGCGACGAGATCTACAGCATCTACCGTGACTGGTGGCTCCAGAACAAAGCCGAACCAGCTTCGGGAGGGTGACTCGCAGCTGATTTTGCTGGGCGCCTGAGCAGTCCAGTTCGGCGCGCAAGGCTGTTGCGCCGTAGCTTTGCGCAGTGATCCTCCTTGATGTTGACGCCGTATCGGCGAGTCGCCCCGGCCGGCCGCTGTTTGCGGATGTCTCGTTTACAATTTCTGATTCGGACCGACTGGGGGTGGTCGGCCTGAATGGCTGCGGAAAATCCACACTGCTCGGCATTATTGCTGGCACGGGTGAGCCTGAGTCCGGGTTGGTGCGCCGAGGTAAGGGCGTACGTATTGATGTGTTGGCTCAAGATCCGCAGCTTCCTGCTGGGACTGTTCGCCAAGCCGTGATTGCCGGATTTGAAGAAGCAGAGTGGGAAGCAACTGCAGTAGCTGACCGCTTAGGTCTTGGTCCGCTGATGGATCAGGACGTGAGCAGTTTGTCCGGCGGACAGGCCAAGCGTGTGGCTTTGGCTCGCGCGCTCGTCACTGAGACTGATCTGCTGATTCTGGATGAGCCGACAAACCATCTGGATATTGACGCGATTGCTTGGCTTGAGGATCGCCTCGCAGCGCATCGTGGCGGCCTGGTTTTGGTTACGCACGATCGCCATTTTCTGGATCGGATCACCACTCGCGTCTTGGAACTCGATCGCGGAAAGGGCTACACGCACGAGGGCGGATACGGCGCCTATCTCGAGGGCCGGGCTCAGCGAGAGGAACATGCTGCAAAGGCTGAACAGACTCGTAAGAATCTTGCTCGCACTGAACTTGCTTGGCTACGCCGCGGTGCGCCGGCGCGAACCTCAAAACCTAAAGCTCGGATTGAGTCAGCGACTGCAATCGTGACGGGCCGCGCCGAGGCAGCGGCCCGAAGCGGTGAGCTTCCGCTTCATACTGGAGTGCCTCGCTTGGGGGACCGAGTCATTGAGCTTCATCAGGTCTCGCATGGGTATGGCTCGGGAGAGGACCTGTTTAACAAGGTTGAACTGCTGCTAGATAATCGCGAGCGCTTGGGAATCGTTGGACCAAACGGAACCGGAAAATCTACGCTGCTCGACATCATCTCAGGAAGATTGAAGCCCCGGACAGGCTCGGTAGATGTGGGCTCGACTGTGCGAATTGGCTACTACGACCAGAAGGGTCGCGAACTTGATCCGAAGCAGCGCGTACGTGATGCCGTAACCGGCGGCCATGGTGAGGCTGACTGGAGTGACACGGCTCTCATGGAGGCCTTCTGGTTTGACGGGGATGCACAGTGGGCTCCAATTGGCTTGCTCTCCGGTGGGGAGCGTCGGCGTCTGCAGTTATTGCTGACACTCGCCGAGCGCCCGAATGTGCTGCTACTCGATGAGCCGACCAATGATCTAGATCTTGACACCCTGCGTCAGCTCGAGGACTTTCTTGAGGAGTGGCCGGGCGCCCTAGTAGTGGTCAGCCACGATCGTGCATTCTTGGAACGCACCGTGGCAGATGTGATTGTGCTTGATGGTGCAGGGACAGCTTCTCGTCGCCCTGGTGGATATGCGGCCTACGAGGATGAGCGTCGAGCGACACGAGGCTCGGGCCGGCGCCTTTCGGCCACTGGTGCTTCAAGTCATGCAACGGGAGCATCAGATGGTGCAGATTCAGCAGAGAGTGCCGGAGAGAGTTCTGGAGAGGGAGTTTCAGCAGCCAAGCCGCAGCGGAGCGCCTCTACGGTTCGCCATCAACTCACCAAGGCAGAAAAAGCGCTTGCAGCGGCACAGAAGCGGGCTGCGGTGCTGAACGATCAACTCGTTGCCGCTGCTGAGAGCGGTGATCATGTGGCATTGGCCTCACTAGGGACCGAGCTTGAGTCTGCAGAGCAGCTCGTGGCAAGCAAGGAAGAGGCCTGGCTAGAACTCGCTGGCGAGGCTGAAGACCTCGGCCTCAAGACCTGATCGACTTGTCACCGGAGCCGGTTGGGGCTGCGAGATTCACTTCCCGATGGTCAACCCGGATGATTTTGGTCGATAGTCGACCATAAACGTCCGGGTTGGATCCGGTCATGTGGTTAGGGCACTCGCACGCGGTTGGGTCCGGCCATGCGGTTAGATTGCGCCGCCAGTACCGGGTTTCTTTGGCTTGAATGCATGCTCGATCAGGTCTTGGCTAAAGCCCGAGGACGACTCACCAAACATGGCATATCGGTAGAGCGCAGTGCGGAAGACCCCCGAGAGTGCAGTGGAGAACACGCTCACCAAGAGAATCCAGATCACCATCAAGATGCCCCCGAGCAGTCCAACTGGCCAGAATCCGGTTGAGGTGCCAATAAAAATGATGCCACCGCACACCAGGATGCCCGCAAACATCGCTAGGAACGAGATCAACCCGATGGCTCCATTCCCGACGACGTTCTCGCCCCAAGTGCGCTTGAATGCTGCACCTGAGCGAGTCAAGGCTTCTTTCACGCCGACTCCCTCAATCACCAAGATTGGAAGGACGAGCATGGTGACAAGCGTCCAAGCCACGCCAACTAGTCCGACCACGATCTTGCCGATGAACCCAGCTCGCTCCTGAATTGCTTGGAGCACAATCGAAACCGTCGCGCTGATGATTGCCCAAGGCAGGATGTGCCCCGCATTTTTCCAAGCACCCTGCAAAGAGGATTTAAGCGTTGGATTTCCGCCAGTCATGCGCTCATTCGCCGCCAGAATCAGAGCGCTCTGAAAGAAGATCGTAATGTAGGCCACAATCAGATAGGCAAAGAACAAAGCGATATAGCCGGGAAGCGCCAGAGTTGTCCCGCCAGCAGTTGTGGAACTTGAAGATGTAGCGGCTCCCTCGCTGCTGCTGAGCGAGAGCGCTGCGATGGCAAAAAATGGGGTAACGAAAATCAGTGATGCAACTGCAGAGATTGCCGGAAGGGCAATCAACTCCTTGTCCTCTCGGAGGACCTGCCAAGAGGCTTTTGTTAGGGCTAACGAACGCGAGAAGGTTCCCATGACGGACACCCTACCTGTGGGGCGAGCGAATAAAGCACAAGAATTCCGAGTAAACTCCTAGTCTTATGAGCCTCGATACGCCCCCAACGAGTCCCTTTGCCCCCGAAGAGTCGAAGAATTCCGATTCTGTCAGTACCGGTGACGTCGTCATGAAGGTCAGTTCTGAGGCTCTTGCCACTGTTCGAGATATTCGCGCTGCCGAACCTGACCCTTCGGCGCTGGCTTTACGTGTAGCGATCACCGGAACCAAGGGTGTGGAGTACACCTATGACCTGTCTTTTGAGGAGATCGACTCAGTCGATGAGGACCATGTTCGCTACACCGTTGAGGACCTGACTGTCGTGATTCCAACCGATTCGGTGGAGCTGCTTCGGGGAGCGGAGCTCGACCTGCCGAAGTCCGCAGGCCAAGGTGGCTTGGTGATCCGCAACCCCAATCGCGCCGATCCTTTGGCAAACATAAATATTGAATTGACTGGCGATGTTGCAGACAAGGTCACGCAACTCTTAGAGGCCAGTATTAACCCGATGCTGGCCGCTCACGGCGGGTTCGCCACGCTGGTTGGTGTAGACGAGAAGAACAACGTCTACCTGACCATGGGCGGAGGTTGTCAAGGCTGTTCTGCTAGTGCCGCAACCCTGACTCAGGGCATTCAGCAGAGCATCCGAGAGAACATCCCCGAGGTTGCAGAAGTGATCGACGCGACAGACCACGCCTCGGGAGAAAACCCCTTCTATAGCTAGGAATCAGCAAGCGCTAGGAATCAGCCGAACGGGATTGTCCCGCCGCAGAGCGACTCCAAGCAAGGACTTCATCCACAATGCCGTCTGCATCAAGGCCAAGCTTGGCCAGAATGGTGTCGGGCTTGCCTTGTGGCAGATGCACTGTCGGCACGCCAAGCACTCTGACCGAAGGACCATCGGTAGGTGCGAGTTGGGATAGCGAGTCGGCCACAGATGCGCCGATTCCGCCATCACGTAGGCCGTCTTCAATCGTGATCACTAAACGATGACCAGCGGCGTCTTCAAGCATCTCAGGGTCAAGTGGCTTGACGACGCGGGGGTCCCAGACGGTCGCACTAATTCCCTGTTGTTCAAGGCGTGTAGCGGCTTCTTGCGCTGCTTCCAACATCTTGCCCACACCAATGAGACACACGTCCTGGCCAGCCCGAACCCGGCGAGCCGCGAGTCCGGAACCTGTGGTGGTTTGGCCCTCTGGCGGCATGGTCTTTGAGTAGCGAATGGCTGAGGGTCCCTCGGTGCAGAGCTCAAGCGCATCGTGAAGCATCTGCGCTACCTCGGCGTAATTCGAGGGAGCAAAGATTGTGCAGTCGGGCACCTTTGACAACAAGACCATGTCCAGCACGCCATGGTGCGAGGGGCCGTCGTCTCCGGTGATTCCCGCTCGATCAAGTACAAACACCACGGGCTGGTTGTGCATCCCAACGTCAAGGTTGACTTGGTCAATAGCCCGGGTCAGGAAGGTGGCATACAGGGCCACCACTGGCCTTAACCCACCCATTGCCATGCCCGCTGCCGAGGTCACTGCATGTTGTTCGGCGATCCCGACGTCAAACATACGGTCTGGGAAGGCTTCAGCAAACGGAAGGAGTCCAGTGGAGTCGGGCATAGCAGCAGTAATCGCTACGAGTTCTGGGTGGTTGGCACCCTCAACCAAGATGGCGTCCGAAAACGCCGCTGTATACGACCCATTCTTGAGTTCCGACAGATCGTGCATGTTCTTGATCGGATCGTTCTCTGCAGGTGCGTAGCCTCGACCCTTTTGGGTCAAACAATGCACCACTACTGGGCCGTCTATCTTTGACGCGTTTCTGAATGCCTCTTCAAGAGTTGCTAGGTCATGGCCATCGTAGGGGCCGAGGTACTTGACCCCGAGTTGCTCAAAAAATGCCGGCGGTTCGAACATCTCTCGAATTGCAGCCTTGGCTCCGTCTACGCCTTTTTCTAGGTAGGCGCCAAGCGGCAGATCGGCGATGAGTCGCTCAACTCGAGCGCTGTTTTTGCGGTAGGTGGTCGAGGAACGCAGCTTGGCCAAGCTTTCGCTCAGACTCGATGCTGTTGGAGCGTAGGAACGACCGTTGTCGTTCAAGATGATGATGGCTTTACGTCCCGAATGACCCAGGTTATTGAGACCCTCGTAGGCCATCCCGCCCGTAAGGGCACCATCTCCGAGAACTCCGATGACCTGACGGTCCTTCTCGCCATTGAGGTGCAGCGCAGTTGCTAGGCCGTGGGCGTAAGACACCACTGTTGATGCATGGCTGTTTTCAACCCAGTCGTGGTCCGATTCTGAACGGCTCGGGTAACCCGATAACCCACCTTCTTGGCGCAGGGTGTCAAAATCTTCGCATCTGCCAGTCAGCATTTTGTGAACGTAGGCCTGGTGGCCGGTATCCCACAGCAGGATGTCATGTGGCGAGCGAAAAACGCGATGCAGCGCAAGGGTGATTTCTACGGCACCAAGATTCGAACCAAGGTGGCCGCCGTGGGTGTTGACGCGATCAACAATGAACTCACGGATCTCTGCGGCAAGCAACTCAAGTTGTTGCCCATCTAGAACTGTGAGGTCCGCCGGTCCATGAATCGAGTCCAGCAAATGTGAAGAAGTATTTTCCATGGCTTATCAACAACTTACTGCCGAAACGACTGCACGTCATGTCT
>WLLG01000037.1 GCA_009700815.1 Actinomycetota bacterium | reverse complement strand
GCCCTGTTTGAGTAATTCGGGTTGTTTGCAGAGCTAGTTAGAGATGCCATCCGTGGAAGTCTCCGTCCGGCCTGCTCTAGTCCAGCGATACGAGGTACTGCAGCACTGCGATGGCGCTCAGTCCATCCAGAACCATGTTCTCGGAAACGATTTGCCGGAGACGCGAAGGTGAGACCCAGTCCACACGCTCTGCCTCATCTGAGAACGCGGGCCCAACCTGTTCGCCGCCCTCGGCTGCAAAAACCCAAAACCGCTGCGTTGACTGCCCGGCATTCGGGTTGAAGTATTGCAACAGACGCATAGGGCCTGGTGACCATCCGGACTCCTCAATGCATTCGCGGCGAGCAGCGTCCTCTGGGCTTTCGCCTTCTTCGATCATCCCGCCCGGGACTTCGAATCCCCATTGATTGCTCAAGAAGCGGTGTCTCCACATAAGCATGACTCCCCGGTCGGGGTCGCTCACGATCACCCCTGCGGCGTCGAGCGAAGAAATCGCGTGATGCTCGTAGCGCCGGCCGCCGGGCGTCTCTACGTCTATCAGTGAGAGTGTGATCCATGGACTCTGGTACACCTCTCGCTGCCCGTGAACTGTCCACTCCATAGTTGTCCCCGCCCTTCAAGTGCCGCTCACTGCAACCTGCAACCTGCGACCTGCGACCGAGGCCCACTAGGGCATCGCTCACCCGATCCCCGCGTGCCGACAGACTAGGGGGATGCGTGCTGCCCCTTCGACCACTGCTGTGCAAGCGAGCATTCATGCCCACGAGAGTTCCGTACCTGCCGAGCAGCGCAAGGCTGACGGGGTGCATTACACGCCGGCTGTGCTCGCACGGTTTTTGGTTGAGCAGGCAATTGCGACACTCGATTATGTGCCGCAACAGATCTGTGACCCGACATGTGGTGCTGGTTCATTTCTGCTCGCTGCAGCTGATGCCCTTGCCGACCGGGGCGTGGCTGTCCAAGAGATTGTTGAGCAGCGACTGTTCGGTGGAGAGATCGACCCGCAAGCTGGAGCGCTGGCTCAGGACTCGCTTCGTGCCTGGGCCGAGCAGCGTATTGGCCGCGTGGCGGGGTCTCGGTTATGCCCGCAGATTGCAGTGGGCGACATGTTGCTGCGAACACCGGAGTCTTGGGTGGGTAGAAGCCCTAAAGGCTGGGACCTAGTCATTGGGAATCCACCATTTCTCAGTCAACTTGCAACTCGTACTTCTAGAAGTTCCGCCGTTCGACAGGCTGTGCAGCAGCGTTTCGGTGAGATTGGGGTCTACGCAGATTCTGCCTCGTTGTTTTTGCTTGGTGCCCTAGACATGGTCTGCGAGGGGGGAGTGGTTGTCATGGTTCAGCCACAGTCCTTTTTAGCAACCCGCGACACGGCAGCGGTGCGGTCATCCTTGCTTGGTTCCGCACACCTGCGGGGAATCTGGGCAAGCCAGGCTGAATTCTTTGAGGCATCCGTGCGGGTCTGTGCGCCCGTGCTTCAGCGCTCAGTAACCGGCGACTCCCGAGTAGTTCAGTCGACCCAGTCCGCACAGGCCGCACAGTCAGCCCAACCAGCCCAACCAGCCCAAGCAGCCCAGTCGGTTCAGGTTTGGTGGGGCGGCAAGCCCAACGACCTTGGTAACACCGAGCAGTTTGTTGAGCAACAGCCGCTTCCTGGGGACTCTTGGGGTCCGCTCTTTGCACGTGCGCATGGCTTGCCATCGGTGAATTCAACTGCAGGCCCGCGACTCGGCGAGGTTGCCACCGCAACAGCGGGGTTTCGTGATGAGTTCTATGCATTGCTCGACTCCTCGGTGGACCTTGGTCAGTCTGGACCTCAACTCCTTTCTCGTGCTCAGGCTTCGCCGCTGATCACTGTTGGCATGATTGACCCTGGCAGCCACAGCTGGGGCCTGCAGGCGCGCCGGTTCGGTGGTCGCAAGCAACTCGCTCCCGCAGCTGATATGGCCGCTTTAGAGAGATTGCAGCCTCGTATCGCTGAATGGGCCCGGGCCAGACAGGTGCCAAAAGTCCTCGTGGCTACTCAGACCCGAATTGTGGAAGCGGTTGCTGACCCCGAGGGAAGATTGATCCCCGTCACTCCAACCATCAGCGTTGAACCGCGAAACACCAATCGCCCTCAAGAGTCCGTGTGGCACCTAACTGCAGCACTGTTGGCTCCTCCAGTTTCGGCCCGAGCCCTTGCGACGCATCTTGGTGCAGGACTGTCCTCGGGTGCTTTGCGGTGGTCGGCGCGGTCAGTGCTACAGGTGGAACTCCCCATCGATGAAACTCGCTGGGCTTCTGGGGCAGTTCTCGCTCAGAAACTCGCTAGCTGTGACCAAACTGATCGGCCAATGAACCTTGCCGAGCTCGGCAAGGTCATGTGTGCGGCCTACGAGATTGACTCAACTGATGCAGTCTTCGGATGGTGGTTGGAATTAGCCCTGCGCGCAGCGAAGCCATGAGTGACACCACCGCTACACCGATTTTGTTCGTTCCGCTTGACCAAAAGGGTAAGCATTGTGAGACAATGAACTGATCATCAGGAGTGGCCCCTCGGGGTCCGGCAACCTGGGACGGACACCCAAGGTGCCTTCTCGCTTCGGCGAGGATGTGGCAGACCGCGCAGGTTCGCAACCAAGTGTCCGAAGTGTTCCGCTCGCGCGGAACCTCTCAGCTGTCGACCTCCGCACTATGCCAAAGTCCACAGATTCGATATGAGTTCAAGCTCGTGACTTCCTTACCCGCACAACCGAACCGTCCGGACAAGCGCCCGCCAACTGGCGCGTGGCAACCCGGCCATGCCCTTGGTGGCCGGAAGTTCCACTCCGTGGTTGACGGACGCAGTTTTCAGTTGGACTGTGGCCAGCCCCTCCACAAGGTTGATCTTGCCTACGAGACTTGGGGGCGTCTGAACGATTCGGCCTCGAATGCTGTGCTCATCTGCCACGCTCTGACTGGTGATAGTCACGCGGCGGGACGAGCAGTGGACGGCCACCCAGTGGCTGGCTGGTGGGAGCCGCTCATTGGGCCAGGGCTGGCAGTCAACACTGATGAACTTTTTGTGGTCTGCATCAACGTGCTTGGTGGGTGTCAGGGCTCGACGGGACCAGCCTCGCTTGACCCGGCCACGGGCCGGCCCTACGGCTCCTCCTTTCCAGTTGTGACCATCCACGACATGGTGCGCACGCAGGCATCACTCGCAGATGCCCTTGGTGTGCACAAGTGGCGTTGCGTTCTCGGTGGTTCCATGGGAGGCATGCAGGCCCTTGAATGGTCGATCATGTACCGAGAACGAGTTGGCTCGATGGTCCTAGCCTCGGCCACTGCTCAGGCCTCTGCGCAGCAGATTGCTTGGAGTCATATCGGCCGAAGCGCCATAGAGGCCGACCCCGGCTTTCAGGGCGGAGATTATTACGAGGCAGGGGAAGGCAACGGGCCGCATCGCGGGTTGGCCATTGCCCGCATGGCGGCGCAAGTTACCTATCGCACCGATCAGGTGTTTTCGGAGCGATTCTCTAGGCGTAGTGCCGATCCTGTGGACTTCACTACTACCCACAGCTTCGACGTAGAGAACTATCTTGAATATCAAGGTGAAAAGCTCGTGGACCGTTTCGATGCCAATAGCTACATACGCTTGAATCGCTCGATGGACTTCCATGACATTGGACGCGATCGCGGCGGAGTTGCCGCAGCGTTCAGTCGCGTTCTCGCTCCGGCTCTGGTCGCTTCAGTGACCTCTGACACCCTGTACCCACCCGTGCAGCAGCGACTCTTGCATCAGGGTCTGCTCGAGGCAGGTAGTGGTAGCAAGTGGCTCGAAATTGATTCCCCACACGGCCATGATGGGTTCCTCATCGAGACCGCCCAGTTGTCCTCGCCAATTGCACAGTTTCTTGAGGAGCACGCATGACCACCGAACCCACGCCCGAGAATGCACTACAGCCGGAGACCTTGGCGATTCGCTCTGGTCGAAGTGCCAATGGTTCCTCCTTGGCGCCTGTTCTGTGGGCCACATCCACCTTCGTGACCCCGACTGTTGAAGAGGGTCGAAAGATGGCCACGGCAGTAGGCGCGGCGCAGTTCTATACCCGCTATGGCAACCCCACAGTGAACGCATTTGAAGAGGCGATCGCTGAACTCGAGGGTGCCGAGGCCGCACGAGCGTTTAGCTCGGGGATGGGTGCAATTGCGGCAGTAGTGCTTGGGTTGTGCTCCAAGGGTGATCACATTGTGAGTCAGCATCAGTTGTATGCAGGTACGCAGATGCTTCTGCAATCAGTATGTCCACGCTTTGGAATAGACGTGAGCTTTGTTGATTGCGCCGACCCAGAAGCCTGGCGTGCGGCAGTTATTCCCGGACGCACCATGTTGCTGCTAGCCGAGACCCCAGCAAATCCGCGTCTCGACCTTGTGGATTTGGAACAGCTTGCTGCAATCCCAGGTCCGATGAAGGCAGTTGATTCGACCTTTGCAACTCCGCTCTCTCAGCGTCCCTTGGACTTCGGGATCGACCTCGTCATGCACTCCGCAACCAAAGCAATCGGCGGCCACAACGACATCACACTCGGAGTAGTAGCCGGCACTCGTGAATTGATGGATTGGATCTGGGGTTTCGCCGTGCTGCAGGGCGCTAATGCTGCGCCCTTTGATGCGCTCGGTGGGCTGCGAGGATTGCGAACCCTTGACGTGCGCCTGCGTCAACAGACGGCCACTGCTGAGCGCCTTGCGGTCCTGTTCGAGGCAGAGGATTCCGTGACCGAGGTTCGTCATCCAAGCTTGGCCTCTCACCCTCAGTTTGCACTTGCGCAGAAGCAGCTGCGCCATAGCGGAGGTTTGCTCACCATTGACCTTGCAGGTGGGTTTGAGGCCGGGAAGAGCTTTGTTGAATCCACCCAGATTTGTCAGCTTGCGACCTCGTTGGGTGGTCCAGAAACGCTCGTGACCCATCCTGCTTCGACTACCCATGTGAACCTGCTGCCAGAAGAGCTTGCAGCAGCAGGGATCACGCCAGGGACGGTTCGCGTTTCTGCAGGACTAGAAGCGACTGAGGACGTGGCAAAAGACCTACTACGTGCGCTTGGCAGCACGCTATGAGTGCAACCGTTCTGTTGCATCAGTTCGTTGGGACCCTGAGCACCACAGTGTTGGGGGCTGAAGGCGCAGATCCCGGCTCTCGCCTCTCTATGGCCATAGCTGGGCTGTTGTTGCTCGCTGTTATCGTCACCATTGCGACGGTCATTTTTTGGCGTGTCACGCGGCCCGACTAAGCGTTAGATCAAGTGCTCGCTCGTTTCGCTGGGATGCAGGAAACGCGAGTCGCCTTGGCTAGTCGATCAGTGATGCTGCTGTTCCGATGAGCCTGGCGATGTTGTCCGCTGTCATGGTTCGAAGTCGGGCGGAAGGCACGGATTCGATCCAGCCCCGAAGTTCGCTGGTGTTGAAGTCACTCGGTAGTTCGAGTTCAGGCAAGGTCACCTGGCCGTTGCGCGTTGAGAGCAGGTAGACAATGTCGAAGAGCGCCTTCGCCGGGGTAGCGAGACCGGCGCGGATGCCGGATCCACCTTCGAATCCTCCGAAAAGGTCGGGGTGGATGTGGTGGATCTCGTACCGTCCGAACCTCGTCTCCACGGTCTTCGCCCGGTCCAAGGATGTGGCGAAGACATCGCGTGGGATCTGCTCGATCATCCCGTGACGCGACAGTGCACTCCAGCCTGAGATGTAGCTGGGGTATGGGTTCGTCAGGACTGGGAGTAGGACCGCCGGATCGGGCGTCTCTGCGCCGATCTGGAAGATGCCATGACGGATCTTGACCAGCAGTCCTGAGTTTGCGAGACGCGCAAGCGCGCCCGCTGCCGTTGGCAGCGAGGTTCTCCAAACAGCTGCGGCTTCGCCGGTGGTCACCACTGGCTTGCCAAGCGCCTGCAGGCGGGAGTACCGATCGACCGCTCTCATGCTTCCCCGATATCTTGGGTTTCGAGTGCGGCGACCTCTTCTAGGTAATCCGCTACTGCCATGCACATCACGTCCCAATCTGATTCCTCGTAGAGCTCCGCTAGCTCGGCGTTGAGGAACGGCGCTACCTCGGTTGTGAAGTTCGCGAACGGTATAGACAGCACCCGTTCTGCTGCCTCCGCTGCGTAGGTGCCATCAAGTCCGGTCACGTCCGTTTGAACTGCTCGGCGTTGGCGGAGAAGCAGATCGAGGTCGAAGATGTCTCGAGCCTTAGTTTCGCTCCGAAGCGCAAGCGCAGCGATCTTCTGCTCGATCGCTGCGGTCTCGCGGTAGTGGTGCACGCTGGGCGCTTGGATTGCGTAGGGCTGGACGATCTCATTCGGTACTACGGCGAACTCGACCTCCTCGCTCTCGCCGCCCCTACCGGAGAACTCGATCTTCGTTCGGATCAGGTCAAGGTGCCCTGAGGCGCTGAGCCCGATTTTCCACCGCAGAGTTGTATCCGTCTGCTTCGTTGCGGACAAGTCGGCGAGCTTTATCTTGGACGACTGCAGAAGTGTCGTGAGCGCAGCGCCGGTGAGCAGTGAGTTGACGGTCTGCGCGACCTGCCAGCTCTTGCGTCCCGAAAAGTCGAGATCGATATCGTTCGAGTATCGGGGGCTGGCGAAGAAGTACCGGATGTTCGCTCCGCCCTTAAGGGTGAACCAATCAGCCTGTCCCTTGCCTAGGACGCGCAGGAACAACAGGTGGAAGGTCTCGATGATCTCAGCCTGACTACGCAGTTCCATCCCATTAACGATACTGATTATTCGCACTAGTAGCAAGTATGTGTATCGTTAATTTCCGGCGAGAAAGTGTCAATTTCACGCTGCCACCGCACCAAATCTCGCAGGGTCAAAAGACCAAATCTCGCAGGGTCAAAAAGACAGCAATACCGGATGTCACTGCACAGTTCGATAGCCTGAGCGAATGGCCGAATTTGATCCCGATGCAATGATCCAGCGTTTTGCCGAGAGAGCCTCCTCAGTCAAACGTCGAAACATCCCTCCGGTAGAGGGGGAAGCACGCAAGGACTTCATCCGGCAGGCAGAGTCGGACTTTCAGGACTTCGCTCTGATTGCCGATGCTGCGGCCACCCTCGAAGATGGGGTTCTGGTCCTGAAGGTGGACCTACGCCCCGAGGCAGAGCGTGGTTAAGGCGGCAGAGCGTGGTTAAGGCGGCAGAGCGTGGCTAAGGATTTCTCTGCGCAGTATGCATCAGCCTGCGAGCAGATCGACGCTGCAAATGCCCAAGATCCAAACACCTTGGAGTATCAGGGCACCTCACATCCCAAGGAACCGCTCCACGCTGCCATGATGACAGCTTGGGTTGAGCGACTTGACCCCGAGGCCGATGAAGCACAGTTGCTTGCAGCGAGGGCTCATCATTTCATGCGGTGGGTGTACCCACGGACGGACTATCCCGCTGGCAGATCCGGCTATTTGCGCTGGCGGTCTCAAGCCAAGAAGCGCCAAGCGGAAGCTGTTGGGGAACTGCTAGTGAACTGCGGCTATTCACCAGAGTTTGTGGCCCGAGTGGGTTGCATTATCCGCAAGGAACAACGAGCCCAGGACCCAGCGGTTCAGACCCATGAGGATGCACTCTGTTTAGTGTTCCTCGATACCCAACTTGATGCTGTCGCCAACAAACTCGGCGATGCTGAGTTAGTCGAGGTCATTGCAAAAACTCTGCCAAAGATGAGTCCGCAAGGGATTCAAGCCACGTCTCAGCTGCACCTTTCCGCTCATGGCGCAGAGTTGGTTGCCCAATCCGTGCAGATCTTTACAAAGAGTTTGTCCTCTAAGGGGGATCTCTAGGCAGACACCCCTAGCCTATGGGGATAGTTCGATTCCTTCTAGCGACTCAAGGAGCCCACGTGTCTGACATCGATGATCAAACCAACCTGGACGCCTCGCAGGGATTGTTCTCAACTGTCGCATCCGACAATGTCGAACTCGTAGGGCAAGCCTCATCTCGGGCATCCGAGGGACTCTGGACCGTTGCACCTAAAGCCGATTCTGCGGCTCAGGCCGACGCAGGGTCACAAGAGGAATCTGGGTCACAGACACATTCCGGGGGCGCTGAGGACTGGAGCACCGCAGATCCATCGCTTCAGGATTCTTCTGATTTCTGGACCGAGGTTTCAGATGATCAGGATTCTGGCTTTGATGATTTCTCAGATTCGCAGACCTCAGCCGAGCCAGACTCTCGGCAGGCACAGGATTCATTAGGTTCAGTTTTTAGTGCCGACCCTGTGGACCACTTCGATGACGCCATTGATGAAGCTGAGGTCATTGACAACGGGGCGTGGTTGCCTCCGGTTGTGCCCGAGCAGAGCAATCCGTTGTTCTCAAGCGGCCCGGAAAGAACCTCGCAGCCCCCGTACGCGACGCCTATAGCTTCAGCTGAAGGCTCCCAAGATGACCTGTGGGAGCCACGCCAGTCTGATCGGCCTGATTGGGAAACGTTCGCTGCGCCTAGTCAGGCAAGTGCTGCTCAGCCAACTGCGGCCCAGCCGCAATCCGCACGGCGTGCATCAGGTGGCGTAACAGATTTTGAGTCAGCGGTACTTCGACTCCGCCCCGAGGACGCAGAGGCTGCACATGTTGCGCTCTCGGTGTGTGGTGCGCTGTTACCCGCTGGGGAGGGAGTCGTAGCACTGCTCACCGGGCAGATGCTTGGTCGCCCCGCTGCGGTTCTAGTAACCGAGTACCGAGTAGTGATTGCAAATGATCGCCGCTGGACCCCAGTCATAGATGTCTTTGCGATCAATGCCGACCTGACGGTGCGCGGCCGCCAAGATCGCGACATCGCTGCGCTCAGTTTTTCGGACCGTAACCGGGTGTCGATGGTAGATGGGATTACAGAGGTTGCGATGGCAATTGAGCTCGCAAATCTGATCAGGGGCGCGGGGGAGCAGAGTGGTTGGTAGCAGTGCTGTTTGGTGAGTATTCAGCACTGCTGCCCCGCTCAACTTGCCGTAGCTGAAGGGTCTGCTACGATCCAACGGCCTCGCGGACGTAGCTCAGTTGGTAGAGCGCAACCTTGCCAAGGTTGAGGTCGCCGGTTCGAACCCGGTCGTCCGCTCCATAGATCCCGGCCACTCGTGGCCGGGATCATTTCGTTTTATTTCAGGGGATAGCAATTCCTCCTAGTTACGGAACTGCTGCTCGGACCGCTAGCATGAGCCCTACTGGCGACGTGGCCGAGTGGTTAGGCAGAGGCCTGCAAAGCCTTGCACAGGGGTTCGATTCCCCTCGTCGCCTCAACTGATGGGCTTTGTCGGGCAAACTGCCTGACAGAGCCCATTCTGATTTTTCTCAGAAATGCATCCTCGCCCTAGGGGGCGAACCGTTGAATTGAGGCAAACTAGCTGGGTGTCGCAGCCCGAAACCCCTTGGTCCTACCCTCCCGCACCTCCCGCCCCTCAGGCCGGCCAGCCCAGCAGTAGTAGTGGATCGCCAGAGGTCAGCTTCTCGCAGAGTTCACCTCTCGGTGGAACTCTGCCGGTAAGCGTGGCGGAACCGGTCAAATCCGATCGACGCGACCTGATTCTGACTGCAGTCCTGCTCGTCTCGGCACTCGTTACCGGAGCCTCAAGCCTGATGCCTTGGCGCGACTATGCCTTCCGCTACGGGACCCGCGCCCAAGAGACAGGTTGGGCAGCAGCCAACGGGGGCCTTGGACGAGGCTGGATGACCGTGGTCTGCGCTGTGCTACTAGCAGTCTCGGGAGTTCTCATTGCGGCAGAGCGCGGCCGAGCTGGAAGAGTCCTGGCGGTACTCAGCGGAACCACCTTGATGCTCCTAGCAGTTGCAGAATGGGGCCTTGGTGCTAGCAATAGCCGCAGCGGCCCTGGCTCTGGGATTTGGTTGCAGTTTCTGGTTGGCCTGCTCGTAGTGATTGCGGTTGGGGTGCTCGGCCCACCCGAGGTCGATGATGCAGTTCTAGGCTCCGATTCCAACGCCTGACTGCCGAGTAGGAGAACATTCATTCCTCCTTGCAGCTCTGAGATGTCGCCTCCTGCTCAACTCCTGCTAAGTTCGCATCCGCTCGGGCGTATAGCTCAGTTGGCTAGAGCGCTTCCTCGACACGGAAGAGGTCCGCAGTTCGAGTCTGCGTACGCCCACCCGAAGAATCCCCTGCTCCGGCAGGGGATTCTGCTTTTTCCGATTGGGGTCAGATCGGACGCAGCCATTTGTCTCGTAAAGCAATGAGGACAGTGAGCGAGACAAACAGGAGCACCAAGCTAAGCGCGATTGCTGCATCTGGGTTGGAATCCAACTGGGCGTAAATCGCTAGCGGCAAGGTCTGCGTGCGTCCAACAATGTTGCCAGCAAAGGTAATGGTGGCGCCGAACTCGCCGAGTGCACGGGCCCAAGCCAGCACAGTTCCTGCGATCAGACTGGGAGCGATGATTGGCAGCGTAACTCGCCGTAATGTCTCGCTCGGTCCGGCCCCCAAGGTGCGAGCAACATCTTCAAACTGTGAATCAAAGGAGCGCAGTCCGGCCTCTGCAGTAATGACAAAGAAGGGCAGCGCGACAAAGGTCTCTGCCAAAATTACTCCTGCGGTGCTAAAGGTCAGTTGGATCCCAAACCAGTCGTAGACGTACTCCCCAATGATTCCGGTTCGTGAGAACGCAGTCAGGAGCGCGATGCCACCAACTACTGGTGGAAGGACCAACGGCAACAAAATCAGCCCTCGTAAAAGTGACCGCCCCCAGAATTGTCCTCGAGCGAGGATCAAAGCCAACGGCAGACCAAAGAGCACAGCTAGGGCTGTTGCGCTCAGCGAGCAGGTCAGCGAGAGCCTGAGGGCGCTCAGGGAGTCGGGCAATAACAGGTCGCTCGCGAGAGTTGACCAACAGGCGCGACGCAGAAGTCCAATAAGGGGAACTACAAAGAACAGTGCCGCAACTGCTGCCAATGCCGGCACGAGCAGTTCTCTGCGGTCCTTAGAGGATGTAATCACGGAGCTAGAAACCCGGCTCGGCTCAGAATGCTCTGTCCCGCTGCTGACAACACGAACTCCATGAATGCAGCAGCAAGCACCCGCTGCGAGCTCGACCTAGTCACGGCGATTGGGTACTCATTGTTGATGTTGTAGCGCTGCTCAATAGCCACAGAAGCGTCGGGGCTGGCATCGGTTGCATAGACAATGCCTGCTTCGGCATCCCCTTCTGTTACAGCGCGCAAGGTGGCTTGTGCGTCGGCCCCGCGGGTTATGTTCGACTCTGCGATGCTCACCCCAGCATTAGTGAGGGATTGCTCAGCGAATTTGCCACAGGGGGCAGTCTGAACACAGAGCGAGACCGTCCCAACGGTGGCCAAGTCGGCAAGCGACCTGATGTTCAGGGGGTTATTCGCCTTCGTCACGATTGCCAGAGAATTCCGGGCAAAGACCTTCGATGGTGCAAGAACGAGCTGTGCTTTTTCGAGGGCTTGCATCGGGGC
>WLLG01000364.1 GCA_009700815.1 Actinomycetota bacterium | reverse complement strand
CTGGGTCATGAGTACGGAGTGAACACCAAGCGCCGTCGGCGACCAGGCTGGTTTGATGCAGTCATGCTGCGACATGCAGTTCGGTTGAATTCGATGTCTGAAATCGCCATCACCAAGCTGGATATCTTTGACACCTTTGACACCCTCAAGGTGTGTGTGGCCTATGACGTCAAGGGTGTGCGCCATGATCACTTGCCGTATCACCAGTCAGATTTGTTTGACGCAGTCCCGATTTACGAGGAGTTCCCTGGGTGGAACACCGACTTGACTGCAGTTCGTGAGCGTCACGAACTTCCAGCTAACGCAATTGCATATCTGGAATTTTTGCAAGAGCAGGTTGGGGTTCCGATTGGTGTCGTCGGTACTGGTCCCGGCCGAGATCAGTATGTTTATTTCAATGCCCAGAACTAGAGGAGTCTCATGACTGTTGTAAAGATCAATGCAATTTCTGTACCAGAGGGCGCAGGCCCAGAACTAGAAAAGCGCTTCGCCGCCCGAGCAGGCGCAGTAGAGAACTCCCCTGGGTTTGAAGGGTTTCAACTGCTTCGCCCGACTGAGGGCGGGGATCGTTATTTTGTGATGACTTGGTGGGAATCCGAGGATGCATTTCAAGGTTGGATGAACAGCCAAGACTTTGCACAGGGCCATGCAAATGCAGGCGGCCCTCCAGCTGGCGGCCCTCCAGCAGGCGGCCCTCCAGCAGGCGGCCCTGAAGGGCAGCGTCCGGTCTCCACGGGTGCCGAACTCTTGGCTTTTGAGCTAGTGGAGCGCGTGAACCCGCCCAGCAGTGCTGGTTGAGCAGTGCCGCCATTGAAGGTGTGCGTTGTTGGTAGCGGCGGCCGCGAGCATGCGTTAGCGCATGTGCTGGCACGCACTGCTCAGGTTGTTGTTACCCCGGGTAACCCAGGAATCCCCAACTCTGTAGACACTGACCCAGAACAGATCCAAGCCGACCTCTTTGTGATCGGCCCCGAGGTTCCGCTCGTTGATGGCCTAGCTGATCGACTGCGCGCTGCTGGGAACTTGGTATTTGGTCCTGGAGCAGACGGAGCGCGTTTAGAGGGATCGAAAGCTTGGATGAAGGAGCTCTTGGTTGCAGCCGGGGTACCCACTGCACAGCATGAGTCATTCACCGAGATCGACGCTGCGCTCGCATTTCTTGACCGTATGACCCCGCCGTTTGTGATTAAGACAGATGGTCTGGCTGCCGGTAAGGGCGTTGTTGTAACGGAGTCTCTGGCAGAGGCCAGAAATGCAGTTGAGGAGTATCTCTCGGGACAGGCCTTTGGCGATGCTGGCCGCAGACTGGTGATTGAAGAGGGATTGACGGGGCCGGAACTGTCGGTGCTGGCAATCTGTGATGGAAAGCGGGCCGTTCTGCTTGCGCCTGCTCAGGATTTCAAACGCATCCAAGACGGCGACATCGGCCCAAATACTGGCGGCATGGGTGCCTACTCTCCCGTCCCGCTGGTGACTGATGAGTTACTCAAACAGGTGATGGTTGAGTTCATCGAGCCCACGTTGGCAGAACTGACTGCACGGGGAATTGACTACCGCGGGGTGTTGTACGCCGGGCTCATGCTGACCCCTCAGGGGCTCAAGATGATTGAGTACAACGTGCGCTTTGGGGACCCGGAATGTCAGGTGGTTGTCCCTCGCCTGAGTAGTGATCTTGCTGAGTTGTTGGCTCAGGCTGCCGCGGGCAATCTGCAGACTGAACCCGAGTTCACCGAGGATGCCGTGGTGACCGTGGTGTGTGCCGCAGAGGGTTATCCCTTGGCGCCGCGAACGGGTGATGTGATTCACGGCTTGTCGCTCGCCGAGTCAGTACCCGGCGTCACCGTGTTTTGTGCCGGAGTAACTCAGAACCCTCAGGGCGAATTTGTTACTGCTGGCGGCCGAGTGCTGGACGTGACTGCAGTGGGTTCAACGCTAGAACAAGCTCGGTCCCGTGCCTACGAAGCCGTTGCAAAAATCTCGTGGCCGGGAATGCAGTACCGATCAGATATTGCGCAGATTGCGAGTGAGTTATGACCCAGACGAGCATGACCCAGGCCGGTGCTGGTCCTGTGGTTGGCATCGTGGGCGGCGGGCAACTCGCCAGAATGCTTGCAGAGGCAGCCACACCCCTTGGGATCCACGTGCGAGTGCTGGCATCACCACATGACGAAGGTGCTGTTGAAGTCATCCCCGACTTCACCCTAGGAAGCCCGGATGACGCATCGGCGATCATCGAGTTTGCGAAAACTGTTGATGTGCTGAGTTTTGATCACGAGAATGTGGATCATGACGCACTGAGCCAAGTTGAACGCACGAAGACAGCAGTGCGACCCGGCCTTGGACTACTAAAGATTGCGGACAAGGCGCATCAGCGCAGCATGTTTTCACAAGCTGGCCTGCCTGTTCCGGAGTTCCTTGTCATGGATGCTGATCAGGATGATGCACTGGATCAGGCGCTCAGATTCTCTGCCAAGCACGCCGATGATGAGGGCTTGATTGTGCTCAAAGCCAGCCGTGGCGGCTATGACGGCCGCGGCGTGTGGATGCTTCGATCCGAGGACCTTGAGGCATTCTTGGCCGAGTATTCGGGTGCGCCGCTAGTGCTTGAACCAAAGCTTCCGCTGGATCTTGAGCTTGCGGTGCTTGTGGCAAGAAGCCCCTCCGGCGAAGTAGCGGTTTGGCCCGTCCTGGAAACCGTCCAAGTGGACGGCATGTGTGCCGAAGTGTTCCTACCTGCAAGAATCAGCGAGGGTCTGGCTGCTCAAGCGGAGCAGATCGGCCAGCAGGTTGCGGAGTTGCTCGAAGCAGTGGGGGTATTTGCTGTGGAACTCTTCGTGTCCTCGGGCGAACTGTTGATTAATGAAATCGCCCCTCGGGTGCATAACTCGGGCCACGTCACGATTGAGGCTTCCGCCACCTCGCAGTTCTCGCAGCACCTGCGAGCGATTCTGGATTGGCCGCTCGGGCCAACCCACTCGCTGCAGCCCGCAGCTGTCATGGT
>WLLG01000363.1 GCA_009700815.1 Actinomycetota bacterium | reverse complement strand
GTCACCCGCTGGGATTTCTGGCTCTGCGCCAGTAGCAGGTGTTCCTGCCGTAGGTGCCTACAGCGACCTCCCTGCCGCACGGGAACCACCGCCTGCTTGGCCAGGGCCGCATGCCCCAGGTCCGCCACAGACTGCTCCGGGCGCGCCGCCCACTGCGCCGCCCACTGGTCCTTCCTCAGAGCCTCCGGCTGGGCCGCCCTCGGGTCCGCCTGCTGCTCCCGGCGCGACACCTTCAGGTTGGACGGTGCCGCCTAGCAAGCTTCGCTGACCGCTGACCGCTGATTTGCTGACCGCTGACCGCTGATTTGCCAGATTCCGTTAGGCGTTAGCGAACGGATCTGAGCCGTGCTTTCTTGAGGCAGTCTCGCCAAGCACCGCCGGGTAGTCGTCCTGCGGTTCGTAGACCAGCGCAGAATCGTCGACTCCCTCGGCGTAGAACTGTCCGGCCCATTTGCGGAACTTCATGAACGGGCCATCAGTCGCTGCGAGCGCCGGGCGCACCAAGTGCGCTTTGTTCTCCCAGATCGGCATGTCCTCGAGTAGTTGCCGATGCACCTCGTCAACGAAAGCCGCTCCAACGCTTGAGTTGAGCGCCTCGTCATCGCCGAGTTTGCGAACCGTGAAGCTGAACCGCATATGGCAGGTGTCTGCGTCGATGGGGGTGTTGCAACCCATTAAGACGGTGTCGATGATTCCCGAGAAGTGCACGCTGCTCAGCCCTGGCCCGAAGGAGTCAGCGTCGATCCGCCCGTCTACAACCCCACGAGGGGTGGGGAACTTCTGCAAGGAACGCATCTTGGTAAACGGACCGTCGGTCTCGTAGCTCTGCAGTTCCGGTACTTCCTCGGTGTGGTGCACGTATCTGAAATGGGCTGCATCGACACCGTTCTCTGCGAGTTCCTGCCAAGGTGCGTGAACGGTGTACTCACGTGTGACCATTTCGGTAAACCCGGCAGGGTCGTTGAACTCTGGGATTTCTGGGATCTCCCAGATCGGCGCAACGCCTTCGGGGTGATACCAAGCCATGACCAGACCGTTGCGCTCAATGGTCGGGTAGGCAGTGACACAGGCTTTCTTATTTGTGCGGTCTGCGTAAGGGATAAGAGTATTTTGGCCCTCAGCGTCAAAGCGCCAGCCATGAAATGGACAGACGAGCTCATCCCCGTTCACCGACCCGCCATGCCCAAAGTGTGCTCCCAAGTGAGGGCAGAATGCGTCATTGACATGCGGCTGACCGCTCTCATCTCGCCACAGGGCCAGACGCTTTCCGAAATACTCAATTGGCAGAACCTGACCAACTGCCACATCGCTAGACCAAGCAACCTGAAACCACCCGAAGGGGATAGGGAAGGGTGAGCGCTTCGACATGGGAGTCTCCTTGGGTGTGTCTGCGGAATCGGCTGTTTGGGCCCTGATCACTGCGGCCAAAACTAGAACCTGTTCCAGTTTACGTCAGGAGCGCACAGATGTCACCAAAGTTCATTCAAGCCGCTAGATAGGGCTCCCAGAGAGCCGGAGGCTCACGCAGACCGGCTCGAGCCAGTAGGACCTGACGTCCCCTCGGAACCTGAGGCTGCTGTACCAGTTTCCAGCCCAACTCCTCGAGCAGACGGTCGCTCTTTTGTGAGTTGTGTCGTACACACATAAGCGTGACATTGCACCATTCATGAAGGCCTCCTCGTGAGCGAGGGATCACATGGTCGACAGTCTGACCGCTGCGAGTACATCCCAGCACTTGGCAGCGATGAGCATCCCGAGCGAGCAGAGTACGCCGGGACAGTGGGGCGGTTGCTTGGAACGGAATCGAGACAAATCTACGGAGTCGAATCACTGCCGGCATCTCAAACTCCGCACCGCCAGCACTGCGGATCACCCGGTTGCCATCGCGCTCAATCAGCTCAGCCTTGGAAGTCAATACGAGTCCGAGGGCACGGCGAATCGTGATGACTCGCAGCGGTTCAAAGCTTGCATTGAGCAGAAGCACGGTCACAGAACGCCTACTCCCTAATTTGGCTCTTGACTCATCTCGTTGAACTCCCGTTATGTTGCCTCAGAACGACGCTTTTGTCATCCCGCTTCGCACTCTCGGCCAGGAGCGCCAGGTGCGCTGGCCGTCGGAGCCCAGTCGCAGCTCAACCCGGATGATTCTGGTCGATAGTCGACCAAAATCATCCGGGTTGTCGCTGTCAGCATCTCAGGGCGTATGCGGCAGCCAGATCAGATTGAAATGTCTCTGGATGCTGCAGGTCCCACCAGCTCAAATACAACAACTCCCAGCCCAGTCCGGCCAGGCGATTATCGCGACGCTGATCGGCTCGACCCCGTCGGTTGCCGTCATGCCAGCGTGCGGAGTGTGCTTCGACTCCGAGCTTTGCTGCAGGCCAGGCCGCGTCCAGCTGAGCTACCAAGGTTCCCAAGCCGCCATGAGCGAATCCCAAGCCGTCGTAGACCCGGAACTGCCGCTCAGGCTGCGGCATGCCGCCGGCAACTGCCATACGTTCCATGGAACGCTCAAACGTCGAATCAGGGATCGGGCCTTGGCGGTCAGGCCGCGCCAAGACGCGCCTAAGGCTTGCGCACCCGCTAGGTCCAGGTCGATCGACTCGATTGAGCGTCTCCGTAATCCAGCGAAGGCTGTAGCCGCGGCGGATTGCATCGTCGAGGGCCTGTTCAACTCTGTCATCGCTCACTACGGCACCAAGGTCAACCAGGGTGCGGGCAATGGAGGTCACCGCAATGCCTGATGTCACCGTGCAGTCCTCGGGATCTAGGACGCAAGTCCGATGAATCAGAAACTCTCCGGTGGCTCGAAATCTGGAGTCTGGGACGGTGAGCTCAACCAGCCCAGCTTCACCATCACCGCCGCGCCCGCCGCGCCCGCCGCCGCGAGTGCCACTTTCGGCGCCATGAAATCCGTCAAGCCCGTGCAAGCGAGCGGCTGCGCGATGTGAGATCAGTCCGCCCGATCGCTGAGTGGCAACCATGCAGCGCTGCATCCAAG
>WLLG01000362.1 GCA_009700815.1 Actinomycetota bacterium | reverse complement strand
GTGTCTTCCCCGGTGGAGTCATCGACTTGCCCGAGGGAACCACCTTGCGCATCAGCAAGTCCATGCGGATTGAGGGCAATGGAACAACCCTGCGAGTTGCTGGTTCAAAGCCCCCAACTACACACCTACTCAACGCTGATTCCCTTCGTGATGGCTCGCAGCTAGAAATCAAGAACCTGCGCATTGAAGGTCCGTCTACGAAAAACTGGGACCCTGCGACCGAAAACATCATGGGCGGAATCTCTTGGCAGCTGTACCGGACTTGGAACTCGAGTCTGGTGGTTCGAAACGTGACCATTACTGGCGGCTACGGCAGTGGAATCATCCGCTCTGGTGGCGGCAGATTCGAAGTCACGGACTGCGATCTGAGTGGCTGGGTTGATGGCATTGCATTCTTTGAGTCACATGGTGGTAGCGGGGCCCTTGAGTTGCGCAACACAATCCTGCGAGCACCTGCGAACTCAAAGTATTCCTCGATCGGGCTCTACATCCATCCCCATCTCAACCTGAATGCAGACACCATCACGGGCTTGGACTGGAATCGATACTTGATCTACGTAAACGGCACCCCAGCTTCAACCGGAAGACACGACCTCAAGGCCGTATCGGCAGTTAACTGCGCCCTCGTCCAATCGGGCAGTAGTTCACAAACCACGCTGATCCGTTGCTCCGAGTCTGGCCTGCCAAAGAACGGTGGTTCTTTCTTGAAGGGTCCTGTGACCTCGATCGGTTCAACCTGGGAGGGGGCTGGAATGATTGCCGTGCTTGAAGGTGTCGCTGCGGAACGAAGCTTTGTCAACGACACAATCCGGCCAAAGAGCACCTGGATGGCTCTTGGATCAAAGACAACAGGAACTGTGACGCTCACAGGTGCTCAGGTCGACCTTGCTGGCAAAGCAGCCCTGCTCAAGCTGACCTCGGCATCAACTACTGCTGTCACGATCACATCCTCACAGATCAGGTCAACGAGTTCATCCTTCCCGATCAACGCAGAGGGTGGATCAGTACAGCTAGTCGGCACGGCGGTTCCCCGGAATTCTCGTGCAGTCCTTCCCGGCCGACTGATTGTCTGAGTAGCGGTCCGCAAGATCAAAGGGTTGAGCAGTCCGATTTGAGTAAGTACTCGGTAGAGTGAGGTGGCTTAACGAGCGAGAATCGCTCTCTCAAACCTGACCGAGATGAACGACCAAGGCCCACTCGAGTGACCCCATGAGACGAGCAGTGATTGTTGGGTCAGGAAGCGCCGGTCGACGCCATGCCGCTGCCCTGCGCAGCATTGCACCAGAGATTTCGATCACGGTGGTTCAACGCCCCGAAAGCGTTCAGCCACGTGAGGAGCTTCAAAATCTGGATGTGTCGTTTGCAAGCACCCTGGACCAGGCCCTCGCTCTTCCTGGGGACGTCTGCCCTCCTGATTTTTGCATAGTTGCAAACCCATCAACGCTGCATGCAGATGTAGCAGTCCGCTTGCTTCGGTTGCACTCCCCTGTACTCATCGAAAAGCCCCTTGCAGCTGACCTTTTGAGTGCGAAGGAGATTCACACTGCTGAACTGCAGAGCGGCAATCAGGCCCTCCTCGGTTACCACCTGAGATTTGGCGACCTGCTTCCTGAACTACGTCGACTTGTTCACCTCGGAGTCATCGGCACTCCAACTGGCTTTTCCCTGAGTGTTGGCCAGCACCTTGGGTCTTGGCGGACAGGCACGGAAGCCACTGCATCGGTGAGCGCTCGGGCGGAGCTCGGTGGAGGCGTGCTGTTAGAACTCAGCCACGAGTTAGATGCGCTCTGCTTTGCCCTGGACTGCGCTGCTACGAGCGTCACGCATTGCGATTTGAGGTTCGATGGTGCACCAACCGACGGCAAGGTTGAAACCGTGGCTGAGGTTGAACTCGTAACAAGTGCCGATATCGCTGGCTCAGTTCATCTCGACATGGTTGCTGATGAACCGGTCAGAGATTGGGTGATTCTTGGAACCGAGGGGACCCTGCGGGTTGACGCGCTGAGATCTACGATTCGACAGGAGCAGCCCGATGGCACAGCCCACACCATCGCCGAGTTTGCTGGAGGGGAACGTGACCGAGCAGAACGCAGGCTCATCGAGCACCTTCTGGAGCTTTCCAACCCGGAAATTCATCCTCGTTGCACAACTGAGGACGGCATCCTCGCCTTGGCCATCATCGATGCCGCCCGAAAGAGTTACATGAGCGGCCAAGTTGCCCCCGTGGAGCAACACGTCAGGCAAGAACAGTGAACGTCATCGCCGCAGTCTTTGCTCGCGGGGGATCCAAAGGGGTCCCCGATAAGAACCAGCGACTGTTTGACGGCCGCCCTCTCGTTGTTCACGCGATCGAACAGGCCGCAGCATGTCAACATGTCGAGCGGGTCATCGTCTCGACGGACTCCGAAGAAATCGCCAAACTTGCCCGTGCAGCAGGTGCAGAAGTTCCTTGGCTTCGACCGGAGTCGCTCTCGGGAGACACAGCAAGAGAGTGGGACGCCTGGCGCCATCTGCTCACTTGGCTTGATGAGCGCGGAGAGCTACCCGATCGACTACTCGTTGTACCCTGCACTGCACCTCTCCGAAACGTCGGGGACTTGCAACGCTGCGTAGACGCTTCGCTCAGCAGAGACGCGGACGTGGTACTCACCGTGACTGCATCGCATCGCAATCCTTGGTTCAACATGGTCACAGTGGATGACGAAGGCTTTGCCCGCCTGGTTCTCGAACCGGAACGTCGGATTCATCGAAGACAAGACGCTCCGCTGACCTTTGATGTGGGTACCGTTGCCTTTGTGGTGAATCCAACGTATGTGCAAACTGCAGACTCGCTTTACGATGGAACGGTGATTGCGGTCGAAGTTCCTGCCGAACGAAGCCTCGATATCGACACCGAAACCGACTTGGCCTTTGCTGAGTTCTTGCTACAGCGCAGCCGAACCACCAAGACCGCAGAGGCCGCTGATGACTGAGACTCCGCGCAGCGCCTTTCGCAGCATCGC
>WLLG01000361.1 GCA_009700815.1 Actinomycetota bacterium | reverse complement strand
GCGGCAGCTTGCAGCCATTCCTCGGGGAACAACGTGGCTATGTGTTCAAGTTGCTCAAGGGTGGCAATGGCATCGATCGCACCGCCAATTGAACCCACCACATCATCTGCTCTGAATCTGGCAAGTACCTGTGGGTCCCAGTTGTTCACGCTCACTAACAAGTCGCCGTACCCCTGCAAGTAGGTAGCAAGTCGTCCTACGAGCTTCTTCAGTCGCAACTCTTCATCAAGGTGATCGCCCACCGTTGCGAGCACCGACCAGATGCGGACACTCGCTGGGTCTCTGCCGGCTTGTTCTGCGCCACGCCGCACTGCAGCAACGCTGCGCTCAAGCGCGTCGTCTGCAAAGAAGGTATGCAGAATCACTCCGTCGGCCAGACTGCCAGCGAACTCCAAGGTGCGCTCGCCGATAGCGGTCAGCATCACGGGGATCTTCTCGTCAAAGGAGGGATCAAGGCACAGCATTGGAAAGTTCCCAGCTGGGCCGTCATGACCAAAAACCATCTCGCCCCGCCACAGGCGGCGGTACAGGTCGATGGCATCTGCCATCTGGGCCATGGTGATATGCGGCAAGCCCATGATGTCGAACAGGGCATCAAAGCCTCGACCTAAACCCAGGGCAAAGCGGCCTTCGGTTAAACGATGCATCGTCATGGCAAAGGTTGCAGTGACCAGCGGGTGGCGTGTGTTGTGATTCGTCGCGGCGGTTGCGATGCCGAGCGTGGTGCTGACTGCCCCTGCTGCTCCGCTCAGAGCAGTCGCGTCTTTGGTATTGAATCGCTCGGAAATAAATGCCGTGCCCAAGCCGAGTGACTCTGCAGCATGGCATTCAGCGATCAAGTCTCGTGGTGTGCCTGAGTGGCCAGCCAGGGTATAGAAACCGAGTTCGCAGCACTGTGCCTGCTGCGCTTGCTGGGCTTGCGCTTGCTGGGCTTGCGCTTGCTGTGCCTGCTGAGCTCGGGAGTCTGCCGGAGTAGCGGCGGTCGCTGCGTTAGTTGGGTTCGAGGAATCATTCGGGGTCATGTACGAATCAACCCTAGGAGCGCTCGCTATCGCATGCCAGCGGGCAATGTCAGGGTCCAACCCTGCGGATTTAGCGGAATGACACAGGTATTTGCCGGCAGAGCAAGACACGCGGCTGAACGAGACCAATGGGTGTCAGGCCGAGCAGGAACAACAAAGTCAGTGCAACGCATCACAACAATCAGGATCAGAAGCGCAACGCGAAGAATCGACAATGCCTTGGGCTTTGGTCGTGCCGCAACCAGCCCGATTAGGACGGCTGCGATGGGAAGCACCGTATAGCGGTCGGGGAGCGCAGCAGCGAACGGGCCGAGAGCCAAGAACCCGGCGGCCACTGAGGCCGCGGCGGCATACAGGAGGGCCGCCGAGAATTCCCAACGCAGCCCTAAGACAACGAGAGCCGCCCAGGCAACAGCGCAGAGCATCAGCATCACCAGAATCGCAGCGGGTACTCCCGAAGCCCAGCGACCATCCACCGAGCCTGCTCCCAGCACGAGCGATCCAAACACCTTCTCAAAACCCGCTCGGACCAGTGGCATGCCGATTGGAACCGAACCATTCTTTCGGTCCTGAGTGAGGTACACGCTCAGTAGAACTAGCGCAGTAACGTACCAAATTCCCAGAAGAATCTTTGAATGCAGTGAACGTGTCCGAAGGACTCGAAACGCCATGGCCGGAGCGAGCACCAGACCAGCCAGTCCGCTCAAAACCAGCAGCGGCACAGCGAGCAGTTCAGCACTGCGGCCGAAGCGCGTTGTTGGGTCACCGGCCAGCGAGGTGAGCAGTAGGGCAACCCCGAACCACCACAGCGTGTTGTTCAGAGCTAGGTGTACTTCGGTAAGTCGAGGAATGAGTAACAGCAATCCAAAGAGCAGCACTCGCTGTGCATAGTGCGGGATCAGCCCATCGAAACGCTTGGACAACAGCAGTGAACATGCACCGACTGCTACCAGCGCCGAGCACAAGGTGAACACCAACGGAGTCCAACTCAACGGCAACAGCGTGGCAAGGCCTGCAATGAGTCTGGGCAGCAAGAGGATGTGACCGTTATAGGGATCAAGGATGGCGCCAGCGCCACTACTCAGGCTCTGCAGCACGAAGCCAACTCCATCTTCTGCATACAGCCCTGGGGTGGTCAAAGCTGTCGGCCGCCGCAGGAGCGTTAGCAGGAGGCCGACAAATCCAAGACAGATCCCGGTAGCTACTGGGTGAGCTGGCTGGAACTGCTTGAGTGCTCCGCTCTGAGTCGAAGCCCAACTCGCCACGGGCCGAACCTTGGCAGTCTGGACTTCAGCAGCGGCACCTGAGGCAGCGGGCATGGTGCACGAGTTTAGCCCACAATCGCATTGCCGGCGACATGTTGTGGGCATCTGTTCACGCGGCGTGCAGCAATGTGAAAACTTGCTGGACGCTGCCAATCTTGCTGGAGTAGTTTTTGGACACATGTCCAGTTCTGCTATTGCCCCGTTGAGCGAGCGCACTCTGCTGGGCGCTTCAACAGCCGAGCCACAGTCACTTGACTCACCTGAGCCAACGCGTGCAGGGCTTTCAGCAAAGCAGGCCCGCACCGTGCAGAGTCTGGCTGCTGCGGCGGTAGAGGAGTTGCGTTTCGGTGGCTACGAGCACCTGACTGTGCGCAATGTGGCGCGACGAGCAGGGGTCGCACCGGCTACGGCTTATACATACTTCACCTCGCGGGAGCATCTCGTAACCGAAGTTTTCTGGCGGCGTTTGAGTCACCTGCCCGAAACCCCAGTCGACCGTCGCCGCACTGCGGTGAACCGGGTCAGCGCAACCATGAGCGACCTGTCTCTGCTTGTGGCAGACGAACCGGAACTCGCTGCTGCATGCACGGCGGCCATGCTTGCCACCGACGCCGAGGTCTCCTTGTTGCGAGACCGGATCGGCGCAGAGATGCGCCGGCGGTTGAGTACGGCGCTGGGCGATCAAGCAGATCCCGATGTCTTGGGAACTTTGGAGTTTGT
>WLLG01000360.1 GCA_009700815.1 Actinomycetota bacterium | reverse complement strand
TCCACCGTTCGCTCAACTGTGCCATGGTCTTCGAAGGAACGAAGGGTGGCATCCGGCAGCGTATTGACGCTATGTGGACCAATTAACGAATCCACATAGAGCGTGTCGGCTAGGTCGGGGTTCTTGGTCGAGGTCGAGGCCCAGAGTGGACGCTGAACTCGTGCGCCGTGAGCCGAGAGGCGATCCCAGCGCGGGCCGCTAAAGGTCCGAGCAAAGGCCGCATAGGCCAATTTCCCTTGGGTGACTGCTGCTGTGCCCCGCAGAGCAACTGCCTCGGGGCTGCCCTCAGCGAGCAGGCGGGCGTCCACCTCTGTGTCCACACGACTGATAAAGAAACTGCCGACGGAACTAATGTGAGACAGGTCTTCAGTGCCATTTGCTAGGGCAGTCTCCAGACCAGAGATGTACGCCTCCATGACTTCGGCATATCGATCCAGACTGAAGATCAACGTTACGTTGATGCTTCTACCCTCGGAGATCATCTGCGAGATGGCTGGTAATCCTTCTTTGGTGGCGGGAATCTTGACCAGCAGGTTGGGCTGATCGACCCGATCCCACAAAGATCGAGCTTGGTCCTCGGTGCCTTTGGTATCTCTCGCCAGCAACGGATTTACCTCAAGAGAGACAAACCCATCGGCGCCATTCGACTGATCAAAGAGCGGTCGCAAGAGTCCAAGAGCTGAATCGATATCTTGCAGGACGAGTTCCCAATAGGAATCCTCAACGTTGAATCCGCTGGCCACTAGCTCGGCTAACTGCTCGGTGTAGGCCTCGCTCGACTCAATGGCCTTTTGAAAAATTGACGGGTTTGAGGTGATCCCTCGAACCCCGGCGTCGATCCACTGCTGAATCTCTCCCGAACGCAGCCAGTCGCGTTTCAGATTGTCTAACCAAGGGCTTTGGCCTTGACGCTCGAATAACTCATGCAGCTTTGACATTCCCGTCACTCTAGGGCCTGGCTGCTAGAGCGATTTTCGGGCTAGGCGAGTTGGTCTCGTACCACTTGCGCTACATGAGTCGGATTGATTCCCAACTCGTCCAGCACTCGGCTACCTGGCGCCGATGCGCCAAATCGGTCGATTCCAACATTTGCTGATGCATATCGTGACCACCCCAAGGTGACACCGGCTTCAACCGAAACGGTTGGTATTCCCGCTGGTAGGACTGATGATCGGTACTGCTCATCTTGAGCTTCGAAGAGTTCCCAACTTGGCAGGGATACCACTCGGGTCGAGATCCCTTCTGCAGAGAGCATTTCTGCAGCTTCAACGGCTACAGCGACCTCTGTTCCGGTTGCAACCAGAATTGCTGCGGGACTCGGCGAATCCATCAGCGTGTACCCGCCGCGAGCAACTCCCTGAGCTGCGAGTTCCTTGGTGCCGGCTAGGACTGGAGTGTTTTGGCGACTCAGAATCAGAGCGCATGGCCCTTCGCCTTCAATGATCACTTTCCATGCTGCTGCCACCTCATTGCCATCGGCCGGTCTCAGCACCGTGAGCTGCGGGATCAGTCGCAAGGACATGACTTGTTCGACGGGCTGATGCGTGGGGCCATCCTCGCCAACCCCGACCGAATCATGGGACCACACGAATACTGCCTTGGCTCCAGATAACGCTGCGAGGCGAACTGCTGGCCTCATGTAATCCGAGAAGACCAAGAAGGTTCCACCGGCGGGCAGCACGCCACCGTGTAACGCTGCTCCAACAAGGATTGAACCCATCGCGTTTTCTCGTACCCCAAAGAAGATCTGTTGACCTGTTGGGTCCTCGGCCGACAGCACCGTCTGGCCTTTCAGAGTAAGTCCCACGTTGCCAGTCAGGTCTGCTCCGCCGGCCATGATGCCTGGGACCTGAGCAAAGATTGCATTGAGTACCTGCTGTGAGGCCACGCGTGTTGCCGGCTTCTCTCCAAGTTCAAAGACGGGTAGCGACTCCTGCCAACCCGGCAACCCTGTAGCACCCAAGGTTGCTTCCCACTCGGCCTCTCGACCCGCTAGGGCAGCGTGAGAACGTTGATTCCAATCCTCGCGCTGCAGCGCACCACGGCTTCCAGCCTGCCGGTACATCTCGAGGACTTCCTCCGGCACATAAAAGGGTTCTTGCGGCAGGCCCATAACCTCTTTTGCTGAAGCAATGGCGGCAGTATCAAAAGCAAGACCGTGAGCGGCGGGGGAGTCGGTGTGCTCTGGAGATGGAAATCCGATGTGGGTTCGTAGAACCACCAACGAGGGTTGGTCCACATTCTCTCGAGCCTCAACAAGCGCAGCTTCAATGGCATCGAGGTCCTCTGAGGATTCCCCGAGCTCGATGACGTGCCAGCCATAGGACCGGAATCGCTCCGCAGCATTGTCAGAGAGCGACAGCTCGGTCGGCCCATCAATGGTGATGTGGTTGTCGTCGTAGATATAGACGAGCTTGCCCAACCCAAGGTGCCCAGCTAACGAGGCTGCTTCGTGGCTCAGGCCCTCGGAGAGGTCCCCATCAGAAACAATGGCGTAGATGTGGTGATCGCAAACATCTTCACCAAAGCGACTGCGAAGCGATTGCTCGGCAATTGCCATACCCACACCGTTTGCAAAACCTTGTCCGAGTGGCCCTGTGGTGACCTCAATACCTGCCGTGTGATGTACCTCGGGGTGACCCGGGGTGGCAGATCCCCACTGGCGGAACTGTCGCAGATCTTCTAGTTCGAGGCCGTACCCCGTTAGATACAGCATCGAATACTGCAAGACCGATGCGTGGCCGGCACTGAGGATAAACCGATCCCGATCAGGCCAGTGTGGTGCGCTCGCCTCGTAGCGAAGAATCCGAGTCCACAGAACATGTGCCAGGGGTGCCAAGGCCATGGCCGTCCCCTGATGGCCAGAATTAGCTGCGTGAGGGGCATCCATGGAGAGACCGCGAATCACGTTGATAGCCAACTGTTCAAGGTCGGTACCTGCTGGGCTGGTCGAGGCGCTCTGTGTCATGTGACAGGACTTTCTGTTGCGAGGACCGCATGATCGTAGCGATTGCTT
>WLLG01000036.1 GCA_009700815.1 Actinomycetota bacterium | reverse complement strand
GTCCGCTCGGTGTTCGTCATTGGTCCAGACAACAAGGTCAAGCTGATCATCACGTATCCAGCGTCAACTGGCCGCAACTTTGACGAGATTCTTCGAGTCGTTGATTCCCTTCAACTCACTGCGAAGCACAAGGTCGCAACGCCGGTCAACTGGAAGCATGGCGAGGATGTCATCATCGCTGGTGCCGTGAGCGACGAGGACGCAAAGCTGCAGTATCCAGGTGGATGGAACGCAGTGAAGCCCTACCTCCGCCTAGTTCCCGCACCGACCGACTAAACAATGAGGTAGTGAACGGGGCAACAGCAAGTACCAAACCAGCAGCAGATTCCTCTGGCTCTGCTGCTGGCAGCTACCCATATGTGTTGATCCTCGCAATCTGTTCTGCCCTAGCGGTGTTGATCTCGAACATCTCCGGCATCGCGTCTGGTGACGATGGGGTTGGATACCGAGCCATTGCAGACTCGCTGCTCGACGGGCAGGGATACGGCTACTTCTTGGAGCGGCCGGTCACTATTTGGCCGCCAATCTGGTCAACATTGATGGCCGGGGTTGCATGGGTAACCCCGCTCAACACGATGGGCGCAGTGATCCTGCTCAATGCTGTAGTTGCGGCCGCAGTGGTGGTTGTTGGTAACCGCCTGCTGCGCCTGTTCGTGAGCAATGTGCGCTTAGTTCTACTGGGAACGCTGGTCCTGGCCTTCGGTCCGTCAACCATCGGCCTCGGCCATGTTCTGATGACTGATATGGCCTTTGCACTTCTGGTCATGACCTGGATGCTGACGCTGATGCGTTTTCGGCGCACGGGATCACTTGCCACACTCGTTTTGTCGGGGCTCTTGGTCTGGGTTGGATTCGGCTTGCGATATATCGGCTTGGTCTTGATTGCTTTCGGCGGACTCTGGCTACTGCTTGACCAGAACCGCAGTTGGCTGATTCGAGTACGCAACGGAGCAATCTACGGGGTTGTCTCGATCATCGCACCAGGTTTGTGGATGGCGCGTAACTACTCCATCGATGAGACCTTCACTGGGGAACGTCACCCATCAGCACGAGGGTTAGTTGACAACGGCTTTGATATTGCTGCCACCCTTGGCCGGTTCTTGTTGCCCGGTCTTGGCAACGGACTGACCAAGATTTGGGCAGCAGTTGGTCTGAGCGTTCTAGCCGTTGGCCTGTACCTCGTTTGGCGAGTCCTTCGTGTGCCTAGGCCAGATCAGCCAACACGGGAACTACTGCGCACCGGGCAGATCTTCCACCGGCTCATCAAAATTCCCGGTACCACTCTGGGGCTGTTGTTGTTCTTCCCGATCCTCTACATGGCTTACATGCTCTACGTGCGAACCACGACTGCACTCAATCAATTAGATCTGCGGCTGCTGTACCCGGCGTACTTTCCACTCATGTTTCTGGCGCTTGCACTCATCGACCGTCTACCGCGACTGAACAGTGCAGATACGGGAGCCAGCGCAGATGCGGGAGCCAGCGCAGATACGGAAGAACCGAGCAAGACCGGCTGGTTCAAACTCGGCTACGGCGGTGCTCATGTCTGGGCTGCAGCGAATATTGCTGCTGGCTTCGTAGCCATGATTGCTTTCGCTGCTGGCCACCCGTACTTCATTGGCAACTACGAGGCAGATCTGTTCAAACAGATTCGGGCCAATCCAGCGCTCGAGGCGCTACCAGCGAACTGCAAGCTGTATTCCAATCTTCCCAACGGCCTGTACCCCAACTATGAGGCTCAATGGAGTCCACAGCAGCGTGCATTGGAATCAAGCGAACAGATTCCTGACCTCGAAGAAATCACCGCAACGCTGGACAGCACTGATTCATGCTTGATCTGGATTGATGAGCCTCCGGTCTACGGACACTTGTGGACGCTGCAGCAATTGCAGACTCGGCTCACGCTCACGCAGTTGGCACAGAGCGGCAACCTGAGCGTGTACCGCATGCAGGCTCCCCGCTAACTCTCACCCCAGTATCCGCCACCCCAGTATCCGCCGCCCCAGTATCCGCCACATCAGCCCTGATCTGATCGACACTATTGGAGTGCATCCCCGCTTCACTGTGGTGATTCCTGTACAAAATCGAGCCGATGTAGTGGGCCGCGCCATTGCGAGTGTTGTTGCCCAGACATTTGCTGATCTGGAACTCATTCTGGTGGATGACGGATCAACCGACGACAGCGTCGCAGCCGCTCGCGCAGTTGCCGACAAACGAGTCCGCATTTTGCGACAAGAACAGCAAGGCCTAGAAGCCGCTCGCTCCGCTGGCATGCAACAAGCCCGAGGAAGCTGGGTTTTGTTCCTAGACCCCGATGACGAGGTTGCCCCGGCTTGGCTGGCCCGTCTGGGTCGACTCATTGATTCCACGCAGGCCGAGTTGGTGAGTTGCGGAGGAGAACAGTTCTACCGCGACGGCACTCAGAGCACCTTTCGACCAGTACTCCTCTCACCCCAGCCCGTGGACCCCGCAAGCAAGTGGCATCACCCCGTAGATCACGGGTACAAGGCCTGCTTCCGGTCAGGAACATTCGCTGCAAGTCGCGAACGTCTCGAACAAGTCGGTGCCTTTAGGCCTCTCAGCCAGCAGAACTCTTCTCACCTGCTGGTGTCCACTGTGACATCAGCCGGAGTTGGGAACCTTGGCGATGCAGATCCCGCTCAATCAGGAGCGCACTGCTTTAGCCCAGACAGTTTTGATCTAGCTAGCCGGCAAGAGCAAGAAGCAGCTCCGGCTTTGAGCCTGCTCGAAATCGGCCAACGACTTGCAGCCGCAGTGATTGAGGATGGACACATCATCAGCTACACCCCCGAGCCCTTGGTCAGGTGGAACGAAGCACCAGATGGGCCCTGCGCAGATGGTGATGCACTTCGGTTGAGTTGGGCATTGCAGGCTCTCGACGCAATGGCGCGGACGCCGATTCCGGAAGCGATGTTGCTCGCCCGCTACGCAACCATCGGCGGAGTAGCAGCAGCCAGGTTGCGGCAGCACACACAAGCGCGTTCTATGTTCAAGTTGGCTCGGCAGGCTTCACCCGAGGTATCCAAGCATTGGACGCGTTGGGCAGCCTCGTGGATTGCACCAATTTCGAATCGAGTTTGGCAGCCAACTCCTGAAAATTCTGCCGAATCAAGCGTGCCTGTGCTTTCCGAAGAGGCCTCGCTGCTGAGCACTCCTGACCTGTTCGCTCAGGCCGCCAGCGCTGCATAGACAAGGCCGCGCCCGGGCTTCGGTGCCCAGCGAACTACAATCAGAGCTTTCTGGCGCACCCTCTGGCGCACCCTCTGATGCACGTTCTCATTCATCAGGGCGGCTCCGCCCGTCCGAACCCGAAGGGCTTCTCACCATGAGTTCAACAGCGACCGAAACTGCCGCAGCAGGCTCTATCGAGGCTAGTAAAATCTATGGCGATGGCGAGACCGAGATTCGCGCTCTCGATGGAGTCACCGTCAGCTTTGAGCAGAGCCGTTTCACAGCAATTATGGGACCATCTGGGTCAGGCAAGTCTACGTTGATGCACTGCCTCGCTGGGCTTGACCGGCTGAGTTCTGGCCGAGTCTTTATCGGCGATACATATCTTGATGATCTGAGCGAGAGTCAACTTACGGAGTTACGCCGAGACAAGATTGGCTTTGTGTTTCAGGCCTTCAACCTGATTCCTACCCTGTCTGCACTCGAGAACATCACGTTGCCTATGGACTTGGCTGGCCGAAAGCCCGACAAGCAATGGATGGACACGGTGATCGATACCGTCGGGCTTCGACCACGTCTTGACCACCGCCCCAGCGAGCTCTCTGGTGGCCAGCAGCAGCGAGTTGCCGTTGCTCGTGCTTTGGCGAGTCAGCCACAGATTGTGTTCGCAGATGAGCCCACCGGAAACTTGGATTCACGATCAGGCACAGACTTATTGGACTTTATGCGCCACGCAGTTTCTGACCTAGGACAGACCATTGTGATGGTGACCCATGATCCAAGTGCCGCTGCGCACTCAGACCGCGTCATCTTTCTTGCTGACGGCAAAATTCGCGATGAGATGATCGAACCCACTGCTGACCGGGTGCTCGATCTGATGAAACAACTTGGAGATTGAGCACCAATGTTTAGGGTTGCTCTAAAAGACATCCTTGCGCGCAAGCGCCGACTCGTTACCACCGGCTTAGCAATCATTCTGGGAATTGCGTTCTTGACTGGCACCCAAGTGCTGTCGGGTGTTCTCAAGGAATCGATTGAATCTCTGATCGGCACTTCCTATGAAGGCATTGACGCTGTGGTTCGCTCACCCGAAGAACAAGACTTGGGCTTTGGCCAAAAAATCCGTTCTCCCATTCCAGAAGCGCTCGTTACCCAAGTAGATGAGGTCAGCGGAGTTCGCAAGGCTTTGGGTGTGGTGGAAACAACCTCAGCACAGTTAGTCGGAACGAACGGCAAGATCGTTGGCTCCAACTTTGGTCCACCAACCTTGGTCTACAACTGGCTCGATGACCCGCTGCTACAAGTGGGCAAGCTCACAGAGGGACGCATACCGACCGAAACAACCGAAATGGTTCTTGACTTCACCTCTGCCAAAGACGCCGGATACAAAGTTGGCGATCAGGTCACTGTCTCTTCGCAGAAGGGTAGCGAGAAGTTCAACCTGGTTGGGCTGATGGGCCTGGGCAAAGACGGCACTCTGGCTGGTGGGGCAAAGATGATGTTTTTCACTACGCCAACAGCGCAACGCCTTGCCCAACTGCCTGCACAGTTCAACTACATCGCAGTTGCTGCTCAAGAGGGAACAAGCCAAGAGGTTTTGGCTACTGGCCTTGCCGCAGCGCTACCAGACGCCCAAGTGGTGACCGGTGAGAAATTCACACGAGAGAATCAGAAGTCGGTTTCGCAGTTTGTCGACATCCTCACCACCTTTGTTTCGGTGTTTGGCTACGTGGCGCTCTTTGTAGCCTGTTTTATTATTTACAACACCTTCTCGATTCTGGTCGCTCAGCGAACCAGAGAAACTGCCTTGTTGCGGGCAATCGGTGCGAAACGAAAACAAGTACTGCTAGCGATTGTGCTCGAAGCTGTACTCGTAGGACTCGTTGCTTCGGTGCTTGGGCTGATCGGTGGTGTCGCGCTGGCCTGGGTACTCAAAGCCTTTGTCGGTACCCTGTTTACTGTTCAATCCGGGCTTCCGACACTGACTACTAGCGCCATTGCGACGGCATTTATTGTGGGGATCGGAGTGACCGTTCTCTCGGGGCTTGTTCCCGCTTGGAGATCAACCAAGGTGCCGCCGATTGCAGCTTTGTCTGATGTAGCAGTCGATCGATCGAGCGTGTCACGGTCTCGGATCATCTGGGGAACACTCTTCCTTGTGGGCGGAACCGCGCTGCTTGGCTTGGGCCTTGCAGACGCAGGACCAAACCCGCTCGTGCTCTTCGGTCTGGGCGCCGTGCTGTTCTTGGTATCAGTGGCCGTGATTCTGGGCCCATTGATTGCGGCACCCTTTAGCCGCTTTCTGGTCTGGCCATTCACCCGCGGAACAGCAATTACACCTCGGCTCGCAGGTGAGAACGCTGCTCGCAATCCGCGCCGCACGGCCGCTACTGCTGCTGCGCTCACCATTGGTGTCACCCTGGTCACGCTGATCGCTGTAATGGCAAGTTCGATCAAAGCCAGCGTTGAGTCAACGGTCAACTCTACGATCTCTGCCGACTTTGTGATCAACTCGAGCACCTTCTCGATCGGCACCGGTATCCCCACCACCGCTGTGGTAGAGGCCCGAGCAGTTCCAGGAGTAGCCCTAGCTAGCCCAGTGCGGTTTGCTCCCTTCCGACTAACCGATTCCTACTCTCAGCAGCAAGCTGCCGCCAAGCCTGCAAAGGAGCAGCAGAGTCTTCTTGGTGCGGGGGATGCCGCACCGCCAGGCGAGGACACCTTCATGCTCGGCGTGGAGCCAACGAGCTACTTTGAGATCAACGATGTCGGTACCACCGCAGGGTCACCGAAGGACTTGCTGCCTGGAACCTTTGCTGCAGAGCTCAAAGAAGCTGAGAAGCGCGGCTGGAAACTCGGCGACAAGGTGCCGGTCTACTTTGCCAAGACCGGGGTTCAAGAACTCGAACTTGCCATGACCTTCGAGCAGAACGCCGGCGGAGGAAGCTACTTGTTGCCCCTAGCCACCTTTGAGGCGAACGTCCTGGCCCTGTTCAACACCGACTTCATTGTCTACGTCAAGGCCGAACCCGGAGCCGACCTAGCTCAGGTTCGCAAACAACTCGACGAAATCGTTGCCGACTCTCCCGCAATCTCGGTGCAGGATCTCGGCGAGTACGCCGATGCCCAGACTGCCCCATTCGATACCTTCTTGGCAGTCGTGTACGGACTACTCGGCCTAGCCGTCATCATTGCGCTCATCGGCATCGCCAACACGCTGTCGCTGTCGGTGCTTGAGCGCACGCGAGAGTTGGGCTTGCTGCGCGCTGTTGGCATGTCTCGCAAACAGTTGCGACATACCGTTATTGGCGAATCGATGATCATCGCTGTGTTCGGAACCGCGATCGGGCTCACCATCGGGATCATCTTCTCGTTTGCCTTGTCAGTAGTGATCTCGGCTGATTCGCCGGGAATTTTCAAATACACCCTCCCCGTTAGCCAGCTCGTGATCATTACGCTCGTGGCTGCACTCGCGGGAGTGCTTGCCGCTCTGGGACCAGCTTGGCGAGCATCTCGCCTAGACGTGCTCAAAGCAGTCTCGTCTGTGTAACCAATTGAACATTTAGGAGTCCCAAGCAATGTCTGTTGACCCCGCAGATCTACCAACAAGCACTCGTGAGTTTCTTGCAGAGCGACACCTAGCAACGCTGACAACCCTGCGCGCCGACGGGTCGCCACATGTGGTGCCCGTGGGTTTTTCTTATGACATTGATGCGCGCCTAGTGCGAATCATTACCTTTCCGGGGTCGGTCAAAGTTCGTAATGCCGAGCGCGGCGGTCGGGCAGTTGTCAGCCAAGTTGACGGGGGGCGCTGGCTGTCACTTGAGGGAACGATCACTGCTACCCAAGACCCCGAGCGAGTGGCTGCCGCCGTAGAGGGGTACAGCTACCGATACCAAGAACCAAGCGAGCGCGCAGATCGTGTGGCGCTAGAGATCTCAGTAGACCGAATCCTGGGCCGGGCCTGACTGCTCGCCAGCCTGACAGCACGCATTGGGCACTCTGATTATTGGGCACTCTGTTTGTTAGGCAGTCTGTTCATCCGGCAGTTCACGAGCAGCACGCACTGCAGCAACGGTGGCAACTGAGGTCGCAGTGAGTAGTGCCACAGCTCCGAGCGCTGCGACTGCCACTCCCACAAGATCAAGCCCAGTAACGAGCACTGCCGCGCCACAGGCTGCCGCTATCGCTCCACCAATACCAAGTGGCCCCGCAGCAGCCTCATGAGCCACATACCAAGCCTCATCAGAGGCCCGGGTTACGGGTAAACGAATCCCGACAAACTTGTTCGGAGAGAGTCGACGCTGGGAACCAAGCCAACAAACCCAAAGTTCTGCGGCGCCGATGATCACAAGGACCACTCCAACCACAAGCCCCCAGGCAGTCTGCTCAGTCAATCTGAGCAATATCGGTAGCAGTCCAGTAAGCCTTCATCTCTGTGACGAGTCCATCGTCGTTGAAGGTAAAGACATCAATGATGTCGACTGCAAACTTTGCGCCGCCCATCGAGGTAATTGCACGAAGGGGCGCAGCCGCAAAGTGATCAACCGCTCGAATTGGACCAGTCACCACAAGTTCGAGCGACTCGGCAAACTCGTGAGTACCTGCAAAGAACTCGCGCACTGCTGCCCGGCCAACAAAGGCTGGCTTATCTACTGGGTCAGCGACTACGGCATCCTCGGCAAAGATCGCAGCGATGGCGTCAATATCGCCTGCACTATGCGCAGCCGCATAGGCAACGACGACTGCCTTCATCTGGTCGGTAGTGAGTTCATTGGTAGACATAGGTTGAATCTGTAGCAGAACTTGCAGGGCTTCTCCTACTTGAGCTGGCTTCTCCTACTTGAGCAGAGCTCCGGCATCAACGGGCAGCGTTACCCCGGTCACGTACCGAGCCTCATCGGAACAAAGCCAGAGCAACGCATCAGAGATGTCTCCAGGTTCAACCCACGGAATATCCATCGGCTGTTGTGGGCGAAGGAACTCTGCGGCATCTGCGACGGTTGGATTGTCCAGATCCATACGGACCAGCTTGGGAAACAGATCGTTCTGAATCATCGGGGTGGCCACGGAAGTCGGATGGATCGTGTTGACACGAATCTGATTCGGGGCCAGCTCAAGAGCTAACGAACGCATGAACCCAACCACCCCATGCTTGGCCGCGTTATAGGCCGGGCAGCCATAAAAACCCTTGAGGCCAGCTGTTGAAGAAGTGATCACAATCGCCCCGCCCTCATTTTGCTGAATGATCTTTTTCATGCCGGCCCGCACAGTGTTGAACACGCCAGTCAGGTTGATCCCGATGGTTTCGTCCCACTGCTCAGAGGTGAGAAATTGGGTTGGATTTGGTGAGTAAGTTCCCGCATTCGCCACAATGACATCCAAGCGGCCAAAGCGTTCGTAGCCAGCGTTAACTACCTCACGTAGCCGGGGCAGGTCTCGCACATCTCCCACTTCGGCGTGCATGACTCCGCCTGCAGATTCCACAAGCTTGACTGTCTCTGCAAGGTCGGCCTCGGTGGCTAGGGGGTAGTAGCACTCGGGCAAATCTGAACACACATCGACGCCAATAATTTTGGCCCCCTCAGACGCGAACTTCACTGCATGAGAGCGTCCTTGGCCACGAGCAGCTCCCGTAATAAAAACGACTTTGCCTTCAAACCTAGCTGGACGTTCTGCCATGATGCTGATCCCTCTACTAGTGCCGGTGCCGGGCGAGCTTATGCCCCTTTACTCAGACCTTTGTATCCTTCTGTGAACCCGACGGCACGCAGTGCCTCGGCCCAAGAAGAAGCGTTGGCTGATTCACCGTCGATGGTTTCTATTCGCAGCCTGCGAACCCTTGAACTACTACTGCTAGATCCACCGAAGCCTGTTGCGCTCGCAAACGATCCGAGCATCTGCACCCAAGAGTCATGCCGAGACGCTGCTTCGAAGGTGAGGAGCCGCTTGCCTCCACGCTCGAGATAGGCGCAGAGGTCACCATTCACAATGAGTGCATAGGCACCGATCGCTCGGGATGGTCTGCCGGAACTCTCTGGCCAAGGCAAAGCGGCACCGAAGGGCTGCGCAGGGTCCGTTGCGGCAAGCACCCAAGCATCAGTCCTATCAGCCGTATCCGGCTGAGTCATAGCCCGGAGCAGGTCCACGGCCCCAGGCTTGGCGAACTGCGCCGCGCCAAGGCCATCCACGAAATACCCGCGACGTACCTGACCACGCTCCTCAAGCAGTTTCAGAACTGGATACACCCCAGCAAATCCCCCCTCTACCCCTTCAGCTAACGCCATCTCTCGGGTGAGTACGCCATAACGCTCAAGTAGTTGGAGTGCGCGTTGTGTCACGAACTCGGTTGGGCTCGGGGCCGGTAAAAAGAGTGGTGCCGTCAACGACCAACGACCAGCCCCCGCTGGCGGGCCAAGCCGTGAAACTCGCAAGGAAGCTCGAGCAGCACTACTGCTCGGTCTGCGGGAACGAGACCCGGATGCAGACCGAGACGCAGACCGAGATGTAGACCGAGGGGAACCGCCAGAGGCTTTGGCTCGCAGTGGAGAAAGCGAATCACTGGTCACCTCTCCGGCCCAGACCAAGTCCCAGAGCGCCTCGAGAACACTCTGGTCGTCATATGGCAGCGATGCAGCCGCCACTGCTGCTGTGAGTTCCGCCCAGAACGATGCTCCGTGAGTGCTGAGATGTGCTCGAAGCACATGGTGATGTGGTTCATCGGTACCAGATTCCTCGGCCGTCGCTACTGCTGGCACTAAAGCTGCAACCTGATCGCGAAACATCAGGCGCACGCGACCGTCATGCGCCCCAACTGCCCCAGCTCCAAGCCAGACCACCTCACCCGTGGCACAGAGCAGGTCGAGATCAGCTGAGGAGAAGTTCTTGACTCGTTGACACAGTATGTCTGCCTCGATCAATGATCCCGGCAAGGCCGCTCCCTGTAACAGCCCAATCGCTTCGGCCACAGCATCTGTTCCGCTTCGTCCCGATCCAATCCCTTGCCATCTTGGCAAGAAGCGAGCGAGTGCAGCCGAATCAACTGGCTCGACCTCTTTACGCAGAGCTGCAAGCGAACGACGCCGCAACCTGCGCAGCACCTCGGCATCGCAGAACTCAACCCCCGATCCACCCGGAAGAAACTCGCCAGTGAGCAGACGTTGCGTGCCAACGAGTTCGGCTAGCGACAGGCGGGCTATCTCTTGCGAGATCCCTAAGCGTGCTGCAATCTGCGCACTCGTGAAAGGTCCATGGGTGCGGGCAAAGCGCGCTACCAAATCTCTGAGCGGACTCTCGCCGCTTTCTGCTGAGACTGAATCAGTGAAGGCAGTCGGTAAGCCCACAGGTATGGCAAGGCCAAGGCCATCACGGAGCTTTGCGGCATCCTCTGCCGCGCAATAGCGCTGTTCGCCAGCCATGTTGACAGTGATGACTCGTCGGCGTTCAACAAGGTGCTCGAGCCATGTCTGGAGGAGCTGCGGCGAAGCTTCACCTATGCGAGCAGCAAGTTCGATTTCGGTGAGTGGACCGAGCACACGCAGCAGGTCATGCAGTTCGTCTGCGTCCCGGGCGGCACGGTCAAGAGTGAGCCGCTGCAGTTCCATCTCGACGAGATCAACAACCTCGGGATCTAACAAAGACCGCAGTTCCTCTACGCCGAGGAGGTCTCGCAGTAACTCCCGGTCTAACGAGAGCGCCGCTGCCCGCCGTTCTGCAAGCGGAGCGTCGCCTTCGTACATAAAGACAGCGATCCAGCCAAAGAGCAGGGAACGGGCAAAAGGTGAAGCAATGGGGGTTTCCACCTGAACCACGCGAATCCTGCGAGAACGAACCTCACTCATGATCAACCGCAAGGCCGGCAGGTCAAAAATATCGTTGCAGCACTCTCGGGTGGTCTCGAGCAGAATTGGAAAGCTGGGGTATTTCGAGGCCACCGACAGCAGATCGGCTGCCCGTTGACGCTGCTGCCACAGGGGGGTTCGTTGGCCCGGTCGGCGCCGCGGCAACAGCAGCGCTCGAGCAGCAGCCTCTCTGAATCGGGCAGCAAAAGCTGCTGTTCCTGGAAGTGCTGCAACCACCTCGGACTCGACCTCGTCGGGGTCGGGGAACAACAACTCCATCGGCAGGTCTTCTGCTGCCTCGGGCAGGCGAACCACGATCCCATCGTCAGACCAGAGCACTTCAGCTCCGAAACCATCGCCTAATTCGGAAGAGAAATGCGCATCGAGGCGTGTGCGAATGATGGTGGCCCAAGGCGCATGGACTCGCGAACCAAATGGCGAGTGGATACACACTCGCCAATCACCGATCTCATCTCGAAAGCGTT
>WLLG01000359.1 GCA_009700815.1 Actinomycetota bacterium | reverse complement strand
GCCGACGATGTGGAGCTTTGTCCCGGCCACGGTGACTTGTTCGTTATGGGAGGTCGCTGTCAGCGCGACTGGCTCCATGCAGTGCCTGCCTATGAGACGGAGCATCCGCGCATCTCTCTGACTTGGAGGTGGAGTTCCAAACGAGGCAAGCCAGATACATCGCCAAGGCATTCCGATGGCAAGCACTACTCAGACCGACCGCGGGTGCGCGGCACCCGTAGTCGCCTAGCTCCACCTGAGCAGCGCTAGGCCGCAGGATCCCCACAGCGACGAACGCCAGTTCAGTATTTAACCAAGGTTTACCTATCGGACATGTCGGGGCTACCTGTGTCAACTAGACCCCTTCTTCAGGAAAGGTGGTCATGCAACGAATCAGTTGGAAACTGCTCATTGCGGCGATTGGCGTTGTCTTTGCTGCAGTCACACTTGTTGCAGGTACCGCAGGCGCTGCCACGGTGCTACGTGTTGAACCACTGCCGAGCGGAAATATCTCGGTTGTTGAGACACCATCCGGACCGAGCGCACCTTGCTTGGCTTTCCCTCTAGTCGCACGCAGTAGCAGCAGTTCCGATTCGGCGTCGTTTCGTCTGCGGATCACGCTGCTGGCGCCGCTCTGCGTCCCTATTACTGCGAGCGCCGTGATCTACGCCATGCCGGGCAACGGGGCAGCCTGGCCGCAACAACTCCAAGAGAAGGTCAGCTTTACCTTGCAGGCCGCAGGGGTAACCGAGGTCACGTTTACGAAGGTGGGTACCCCGGTCCAGTTCGACGTGGTCACGGGGGCAACTCCACAGCGGATCGCCCCGTGGTTGCAGTGGCATGGACCGTTGTTGTTCCCATTCGATACCGCCACATCGCAGCAATCGGGTGTCTACGGTCCACCCCCTGTTGTGCCCGAGGTTCCCTTGCCGCTACTGCTTCCGCTCAGTGCAGTCGTTGCCGCAGCGGGCGTGTTCTGGCTGCAGTCCTCTCGCAAGCGTAGCTACTTGCTTCGCTCAGCCAATGCGCCAAGTGTCAACTCGTTCGGGTAGATCTCTCAGCCGGCGCTTGCCCTTTGACACAGCGCCAGGACAGTCACTCGCTCCATCTCCGGTGAGCAAAACTGACCCAGGCTTGGCCTTGTCAACGAGTCGCGCAGCAAGGTTCACAGTCGATCCAAAATAATCTCCATCTCGACTCAGGACCGACCCATAGGCCACGCCCGCTCGAGCAGTCTCCAAGATTGGGTCGTTGCCCACACGTTGAATCAACTCCGTTGCCACCTCGGCCGCACTCAGAATTTCGGGTGCGAGGAACATCACCTCATCGCCGATGTACTTCACGACGCGGCCACCTCTCGCAACCGTGAGTTCAACGGACCACTCCTCAAATCGCGTGAGTGCAGCAGCCATTGTGTCTACTCCTAACGCCGCAGTGGCACGCGTGGAACCCGTTAAATCGACAAAGCCCACAGCGGCAAAGCTTGGTTGTCCTGGTGCCTCAGTGAGACGATCCATCACTAGATCGAACTGCAACTTGGACAGGATCTGAAGCGCCATCGGCACTATCTGGAACGCTTCCACGGCATCAAGAACTTCGAGCGTGTAAGCATCGCCCACTGGCACAACAGCTTCGCTGTCATCGGCCCGTTCTGTCAGGGAGCGGCCAAAGACACTCAGCGAGGCTTCAGCCACAGAAGCCAAAGCCGAGCCAATGACCCGGGCAAACTGCAGCACTGGCTCCACCCCAAAGAGTTCCATGCCAAGAGCGAATCCCCCAAAGGCCTCTGCTTCTTCCACCCTGCACAGCGCAGCCTCGCCCGGGTCGGGCAGTCCCATCAGCATGCGTGCCCTACGGCAGAGTTCCACGTCAAGGCCGCTTCGTTGCGCTAGTTCGCTAATGGTGATGAGCTCATCGCTACTCCAAAACAGGCTTTTGCGAAGGAGCGAAACCGCTGCTGCTGGGGCCTGTTCGGACTCCAAAAAACTCAGCTGATCAACTGACTCCACATCTGCCCCGGCGAGCAGGAGACGCAGCTTGATCTTGTTGCGCAGTACTTGTTCGGCATCATCGACCACGCAGGCGACGCTAGCGGTCACACGTGAAACTGTCAGGGTGAAACATCATTCGGTTCGCTGAGTAGCGGGTGGCCCTACTGCAAGGTGCCGCGGAGCAAGCTGTGACCGGAGTGATCATGTGTTCCATTTTGTTGCAACGAAATATCGACCACTGGGTAGCTAGCGGGATCGATTGAGTCAGGGATCACAACCTCGGTGCTACCCGTCATGGGTCCAAGAGACTGCGGTCTGGTCACCTTGGGGTCGACGAGCCAGAGCTCGTAGTGAGAACCTGTGGGTGCAGCGGGCATGTTCTCGGTGGTGACGACCAGGCGTTCAGTGTCTCCGGAGCGAAGTAATTTGGCCTGAGCAGTGGCAGGTCCTTCAAGGACATCCAAGGTTGTGCTCGCTACGAGTTCGGTGCTTGTTCGCGAAGAGTCCACAAGCCTGATGCCCACGGCTCCTACAACCAGAATCAGCACAGCAGCGGCGGCGGCAACAACGATGCGGCGACCACTGCTGTTACTTCGCCTGCCTCTGTTGCGACGGTCGGCTAGCACTGTTGGTTCGGCTAGCACTGTTGGTTCGGCTAGCACTGTTGGTTGAGTCAGCACTGTTGGCTCGGCGAGCGAGACTCCTGCAGCGATGCGGTCCCACAGGTCTGTTGGGGGACTCATCAACTCAAAGTCAGGTTCGCTCAGGCTGGCGCCGAGTGAGAGGAGATGCGCAAATTCCTCTGAGTCTGAATCTGGGTCCGACGGGTCTGTGAACTCCTCAGACATCTTGGTACCCCTCTAGGTGGAGGCGGAGTCTTACAAGGCTGCGCCGAAGATCGCTTTTCACAGTTCCGAGAGGCAGGTCGCATCTCTCGGCAATTTGCGCCTGAGTCAGATCTTCAAAGAACTTGAGTCGCACCATCTCTTGTGCCCGATCAGGTAGTTGTTTGATCGCCTCTGCTAGCAACATGCGCTCGCCGGTTAGTGAGATTGCAGCGT
>WLLG01000358.1 GCA_009700815.1 Actinomycetota bacterium | reverse complement strand
GCTGAGTTCACGGTCCTTCAGTAGAAAGAGCTTCACGGTCCTTCAGTAGAAAGAGCTTCACGGTCCTTCAGTAGAAAGAGCAGGGGTAGGAAACAATTCGCTCCCGCCACTGCGATCACTCCCAGCCTGCGACCCGTTCATCAAGGCGCGAGCGCCACCCCTCTGAGTGGCGTCGGCCCCCTTCAAGGAACCCTGCAACAAGAACCACCGCCAGTCCCGCAGCAGCAATAACAAGCCACAGGAGCGGCCCGGCTACCCGTTGTGCAACGTCCACCGCGGAGATCACGATGAGCAGACCAACGGCGAGGGCCGTCGTAACGACTCCAGCGAGTAGTCGCCGACGAACCTGAGTCAGCGCACCCCATACTGCTAGCGCAAGGCCCAGCAGCAGGGCCTCAATCACGTGAATCGGCCCCAGCAGCACGATCTGCACGAGCGGCGTGACCACGAGCAGAACCATTCCCGCAACCTCTATGAAGGAAAGCAGCTTGGTCGTCGGCTCCAAATTTCCTGAACGGCGTTGCCTGCGGGCAAGTTCAATCGTCACGAGCACTGTCAGCCCGGCTGGAACGGTAAACCAGCTCGGTGAACTTTCTGTGAGGTTGCCCGCAAAGACAACCCAAGAGGTGCACAGCGCTGCAGGGGCGAGATAGACGAGGATCTGCTGGTCACGAACCGTTCCGATCGCTGCAAGTTCTGCGCCTACGAGTAAGAACAACACAGCGACGCCGTTCGGTACGGCGGGAGCTACGAGCAGCGCTCCTGCAGCAGCAGCAATCGCAACGATCTCTGTGGTTGCGCCCCAACTTGATGCTCGGCCCGTGAGCGAGATTCCAACAAGTCCCAAGGTTGCCAAGAGTCCGACACCTACTGCGACACCAAGGGTTTGCTTGGCATCCGACCCAGCCACATCGAGAAACACTGCCAACGAAGCGCCAAGGAATGCCACCGAGGCGATCCGCACTGCAGTGGCCGCAGCCGAGCTTGCACCGGGGGCTGCAGCACTCACAGCAGCCTCCCCAGTTTGGCCAGTTTGGCCAGCATCAGTTGGGGCGGCAGCAGTACCTAGCCCAGCAGCAGCGACTGACCCACTAGGGCCGGCTTCGCCCTCGGTCACAGGGGTGCTGGCAGGCTCAAGGGGCTGTACCGCCGCGGCGCTAGCAACTGCTGCGACAAATAGCGAGCCTGCCACCCATGGACCGGCTAGTGAGCGGTCAAGTCCAGCCTCGTAGAGCTCGACGGTGGCAATGAGCAGTGCGAATGTGCCCGAGAGGTAGGAAACAAACACCCAATCCCGGCCGCGTTTGGTGACCCACAAAGCCCCTGCACTGCTAGCTAGAACCACAGCAGCGGCGATCGAACCCCGAGCAACCATCGCCTCGTTACTCCACTGAAGCCACTCACCCATCGACAGCCATGCACTCACGGTGGCAGCGGCGACTACCCATTGGGTGATGCGCCGCCACGCGCCCGTCAGCGTGACTGAGGTCAGCGCAGTTGAAACGGCTATGGCACTCAGAGCAAGCGTCCGCCACCCTGGACCGGGCTCAAGCGAGACCGAAAAGGAGATCAGCAGCGAGATCACGGTGAGTTCCAACAGCGGCCGCTTCCATGCGCTTAGCGGTTCGTTTCCTTGAGCGAGCATGCGCACTGACGCGCTGAGCACGGCGATTGCGGCAGCGAGGGCAGCCACCCATGCAGTGGAAGCATCCAGAGTCGGAATGAGGAGCAACATCGCCAACGTTGCGGCAAACATCGACACATCCCGCAGCCACCGCCAGCCGCTGGGCGCTGCAGTTAGAGCTAGGCCTAACGCAACCGCTGAGCTTCCCGCTACTAGGGCCAAGCCTGCCGGGTAGGGGTCGGCTTCATTTAGTAGCCATGCTACAATCGCGATCAGGTTGGCCAGCATCGCAACCGCTGACAGTGCCGCCCAAGTTGGGGTGCTGAGCACCTTTCGCCGCAACGCTATCGATGACCCGAGTAGGACAAGACCAGCGAGGAGCGACACGGCCGGGCCGGGATTCTGGGGAGTCCAATCAAGCCAGTCAGCAGCTGCAACCCCAGTAACGAGGAGCGAGGAAACAACAGTGGCGATGGAGAGTTCCCGTCGCTGCGGCAAGATCATGCAGGCAGCAGCTACGAGTGCTGCCGCTGCAACAGTTGATGCGGATGAGTTGCCGACCTGGCCGAGTACGGCGAGCAGGGTGAGCCCGCCTGCAGCCACAACCCATTGCGGCCAGGGGCTTCGACGCTGAGGCGGCAGAACCCGGGTAAGTATCGCTACCAGCAGTACGAGCGAAGCGCTGACCACTGTGGCCGTTGGCGGCGTGGTCCATGCAGCTAACCCGATGACGAACGGGATGGGAAACAGCCAGACAAGTACACGTGATTGAACCCGCTCCAGTGTGCTCGGTCGTTGTAGCTGAGCCGCCGCCCAAGCCCAGCCGACTGCCCCAACGACCATGAGCGCAGCGGGGGTGAATTGCAAGTCCCACCCGCAGGCCAGAACTGCCAGCGCTGCAACGCTCAGCAGTCCCCAGATAAACCAACGAGGCGCTGAGCGGAACTGGCGCAGCTCTGCCAACCCCACGAGTGCAATTGCTATGCCACAGGCGATCCACCCGAAGGCCCACTCGTTTGACACTGCAGCGGCGGTCACGATCAGCACCGTGATCTGGACGCTGCTCGTGGAGACCCAATGACGCCCAGCGGTCAGCAGCTCCAACCCGACTATTACGCCGATCCCGGCGATCAGAACCGGAACTGGAGGCCAGCCGGCACGCTCAGCAGACACCATCGTCATCACATAGGCGACTGCCAAGCTCGGCCACGCAGATACCGCCACCGACCGGGCCCAGAACTCATTCGCTTTGAATTGGGTCAGCGCGAGTGTCAGCAGGATCGCTACAACGACAATCGCCCACTGCGCTGGGAGCGGAGTTGCTAGGTCGGACCCAGAAGGCACGACGCGATCGATCCCAAGACCGGCGGCAGCAACGGCGAGCCAAGCGGTCGGCGCAACAGCGAAGCGGAGCGC
>WLLG01000357.1 GCA_009700815.1 Actinomycetota bacterium | reverse complement strand
CAGCACCCTCATTTGGTGAGCACAGCATCCAGAGGTGGAGCGGATCACAGACCAAGGTCGACCCCAGGACTTGCTCACGAGTGACAGCCGAGCGAAACATGGCGTTGGGGTTCAGAACGCCATTGGCTCGGTTCTTCACGACAAGGTCGGCAAGGTCCTGCGATGTAATGCCTTGCTCGATCATCAGGCGTTGAGCTCGAAGCGCAAAATATGCCGGAGTGGCGGCAAGGCCAGCGGCTTCCATCCAACTAGGAAAGAAGGAGGAGCGGATAATCCCCTTCGGCATCTTTTCGATGCCAAGAACTATGACGGTGTCGTATTGGCCCGACTCGATTGCCGCGGCCCCGAGTCCTAGCGCTGCGCCACCGGACGCGCAGCCTGCCTCAACATCGATGATCGGACCACCAGTGAGCGCAAGACTGCTGAGTACGCGATGCCCGGCGGCGACGCCGCCATAGGCCGTGGCGCAGAACGTGGCCTGGAACTCTCCTCGACGTATTCCCGCCTGGGCGAGGGCGGCGCGAAGTGCTGTGGCTCCCATCTCGGTAGCGGTCAGCTCACCGTGTCGTCCAAATGGGTACATCCCTACCCCGGCTATAGCTACCCGCCTCATGTCGCTGCCTGATCGAGGGTGGGGGTGAAAGCCCAGATTTGCATGGTCCCATCCTCTTCGCTTGTACCGAGCGGCAGATCCTCTACCACGAGCTGCATGGCTTGCCCGATCTGCAATTCTCCGGGTAGGTCTGCGGCAATCCGAGTCACGATTCGTAGACCGTCATCGAGTTGCACAACACCGAATCCAAAGGGGACTTTGCCGAAGTATCCCGGCGGTGCAGAGTTGATGACAGTGCATGCCCAGAGCACCCCAGTTTGTGGCAGCTCGTGATCCACAACATCCTCCGCCGCGGTATAGGGACACACCACGCCTCGCGGAAAGTGGCTTCGCTGACTCTGCGGCGAGAACCCACCTAGGAGGACTGCTTGGCCGGCGCTGTTCTTTCCGAGCATCGGGTCGGTCATTGCGGCGAGGTCCGCCATCAAATATTCCTACCCGCATCGGACCAAGCTTGTTGGCGGAGCACCCTCTTGAGGACCTTACCGTTAGGGTCTCTGGGCAGCTCTTCGATGATCTCGAAACTGTCGGGGCATGACCAGCGGTCAAGGTGCAAGACACAGAAGTCTTGCAACTGCTGAGGGGTGGCTTGGCTTTGGCCTGCACGCAGTTCAACAACGGCGTGCAGGTGCTCGCCATCGCGTTCGTGCGGAATTCCAAACACTGCGCAATCAACCACCTCGGGGTGCTGATGCAGTACCTCTTCAATCTGCCGCGGGTAGATGTTCACCCCTCCCTTGATCACCAGATCCACGTGGCGATCCGTGAGATAGAGCCAGCCTTCGGAATCCAAATAGCCGATGTCGCCAACCGTGAATGAGTCTGCCAGCCAAGCGTCTTCGGTTTTGGCTTCATCTTGGTGGTAGTGAAAGCGGCCATAGGCCGGTTTCACATAGACCAAGCCCGCCCGCCCAGCCGGTAGAACCTCTTGTGTCTCGGGGTCGATGATCTGCAGTTCCACTCCCGGCCAGGGTGGCCCAACGGTGCCCGGCCTTTCCTCGAACTGCGCAGGTGAAGCCCTGGTTGCTCCTCCCTCGCTCATCCCGTAGAACTCCCAGATTTCAGCATGGGGCAGCGCTTCAATCATGCGTAGCTTGACCGAGACCGGACAGGGTGCGCCGGCATGGAGAACGTGGCGCAAACTCGTGAGGTCAAACTCCGCGAACTCCTGTGGAGGCAACTCCAAGAGCCGAATGAAATGCGCGGGAGTAAGAAACGTGGTGGTCACCTGATGCTGCTCAACGAGGCGACAGAATTCGCGGGCATCCCACTTGGTCATCAGCACCACGGTGCCGCCAGCAAACAGCGTCAGGTTTGCGTATCCCTGTGGGCCACCGTGATAGAGCGGACCAGCTACAAGGTGAATGTCCGCCTCCGTGTAACCCCACATTTGCGCCATCATGTTTTGCGAATAGGCCAGCACCTCGGCGCTTGCTAAGGCGCCATGCACGACTCCCTTTGGTCGACCAGTGGTGCCTGAGGTGTAGATCACTGGCCAAGGTGCGGGCCACAGATAGTGGACCGGCTCGGCGCTAGCGGCAGCCAATCTGGCCTCGTAGCCAGAACTTGACTCATCCCCGATGAAGATCACTGTGCAAGTCGGCTCGGCTGCAGACACGACTTCTTTCAGATCCGTATGGGCGATCAGAACGCTGGCCTGCGAGTCGGTCAACACGTAGGCCAACTCGGCCGGAGCAAGGTGAAAGTTCACCGACAGCGCTGCGCAGCCCAGCTTGGCGCTAGCGGCTAGGCACTCGATGAACTCAACAATGTTGGGCATCATGATTGCTATCCGGTGGCCCTCGGCGAGACCTTCTGTAGCGAGTACCTGAGCCAATCGAGAGGCTCGATCGTGGAGTTGGGAATAGGTCAAGCTTCGTGCTTCGCTCCGGACAGCGATGTGATTACCGCGCAGAGTTCGGTTGCCTTCGTAGCCATTCATGCAACCTGACGTTAGTGTCAGTTAGATATGGATGAGTCACTGTTCGATCAGTCGCAGGGGAATAGGGCAAACAAGGTCTGCAGTTTGGAGGAGGCCATCGGCCATGTTCAGGCCGGCGATGCGGTGCACCTGTTGTGTTCCCATACCCGCTGGTCAGCTGCTGCGCGTGCCCTGATTCGAAAGTGGTGGGGTCAGGACCCAGAGTGGACTCTGGTGATGCTGTCTTTATCGAGCCTGGGCACCTTGTTCTTTCGAGGTGGACTCGTTCGCAAGGTCGTGACCGGGTATTCGGGCGATGTGTTCCCAAATTTCAGTCCGAACCCACGCTTTGCAAGCGCGTATCTCTCTGGTGAGGTGCAGGTTGAGCACTGGTCCTTTCTGAGCTTTGCTCAACGGATGGAGGCCGCAGCCCGAGGCCTTTCGGCCATCACGACTCATTCACTTGCAGGATCTTCAATGGAGGCAAATCAGGGCTATGCGACTGTGGACACACCATTTGGAACAGT
>WLLG01000356.1 GCA_009700815.1 Actinomycetota bacterium | reverse complement strand
CGGCCGTTGGATACCCAAAGTCTGTGTTGGTGCCGACCATTCCCGAGGACCCTTCCATGTATGAGGAATGGTTGACAGCGCAGCGTGGCAGCAGGGTTGAGATTCGCATACCTCAGCGTGGCACCAAGCGTGAGCTTGCAGAAACAGTGACGAAGAATGCAGTGGACGCCTTTCAGCGGCACCGACTCAAGCGGGCAGCCGATCACAACAGCAGGGCCAAGGCTCTCAATGACCTTGAGCAGTACTTGTCGCTGCCAGTAGCTCCACTGCGGATCGAGTGTTACGACATGAGCCACTTGCAGGGAACTGATTATGTGGGATCGATGGTGGTTCTCGAGGATGGACTGCCTCGCAAATCCGAGTACCGGCGATTCAAAGTGAATGTGCCACAGAACGATGACTTTGCAGCAATGGAAGAAGTCCTCACCAGAAGGTTCGCTGCTTATGTCGCAGACAAAGAACTTCCGATTGCAGAGCGCGGCCGCTTTGCGTACCCACCTCAGTTGTTGCTGGTGGATGGCGGCAAGGGACAGCTCAGTGTTGCGGTGCGTGTTCTTGAGCAACTGGGTCTGACAGATGAGATTCCGGTGGCATCATTGGCGAAGCAGTTCGAAGAGGTTTTTCTGCCGGGTAACTCGCAGCCGGTGTCGATTCCCAGGGGATCGGAGGCGCTGTTTATGTTGCAGCGAATCCGCGATGAATCGCACCGCTTTGCCATCAGCTTTCATCGCGAACGTCGCGACAAACGCATGACGGCCTCGGTGCTTGATGGGATTGCAGGACTCGGCCCCAGGCGAAAGGAGCGACTCATCAAGGAACTCGGCGGGATTCGGGCCGTGAAGGCGGCCGACTTGCAGGAGTTCACCTCGTTGACTTGGCTACCGCATGATGTAGCCCAAGCCGTCTACGAGAAGTTGAGATCTACGCCATGACAGACCCTTGGGAAGAACATGCCGACTGGTGGCAGCGAGAGTTCACCAACGGCGCTGACCCCGAATACACCGAACAGATTCTGCCGCTGATTCAGCAGCATTTGCCAGGCAGCGGGCGGATGCTCGATATGGGATGTGGTGAGGGGCAGGTGGCTCGACTCGCAGCCGAACTGGGTCTGAAGGTAGTTGGGCTTGACCCAGCGTTTACCCAAGTGGCACTTGCTGGCTCTCGTGCCGGGGGGCCAGCGTATTTCCAAGGCAGCGCCACCGATGTGGGCTTGGCCACAGCTTGTGTTGACGCAGCAGTTGCATGTCTGGTTTTTGAGCACATTGCGCTCATTGACCCAGCTCTCGCTGAACTTGCACGAGTGATGCGACCGGGCGGCACATTTTTGTTGCTCCTGAATCACCCGCTGCTGCAAACCCCCGGTAGCGGCTGGATCGACGACCAGGTTCTAGACCCGCCTGAGCAGTACTGGCGTGTCGGGCCGTATCTGTCCGAGGCCAACACGATGGAAGAGGTTGAGCAAGGTGTGTTCATTCGTTTTTATCACCGGCCATTGAGCCGTTACATCAATGCCGCTACCGAGGCTGGCTTTCGCTTGCAGCGGATGGAGGAGCCCGCTCCTGCGGCGGGATTCATGGCTCGAGCCGATGAGTACGCGGCGGCCTCTTCGATCCCGCGACTGATGTTCCTCAAATTCCTCAAGCTCTAGAACTGTCCCTGAGCAGGCTCCAAAAGCAAGAACGGGACGACGCTATGCGCCGTCCCGTTCCAGAAATTCCCCAGAGCGATTCCTCGCTCTAGGTCAAGGCAAGTCAGATCACATTGGGCAATCTGCGGCGGCCTCGGTGACCACTCCGTCAATGACGTGGATGATTCCGTTTGAACCAGTGATGTCAACGTCGGTGATGGTTGCTCCACCGAAGGTCAAGTTGTCGCCTTCTTGGCCAATGAGCACCTTGCCACCAAGGGTCTCAACGCAGGTGCCGACAGCTTCGGTGGCTGCAGCTGAATCAACTTCTCCAGCGATCACGTGCAGCTTGAGCACGTCGGTCAGTGCGCCAGTTGGGTCGGCTGCAAGAGCAGTCAACGTGGCTGCTGGAACCTCTGCAAATGCTGCGTTCACGGGTGCGAACACGGTGAACGGGCCTTCACCTGAGAGGGTCTCTGCAAGACCAGCAGCAGTCACAAGCTCAACCAAGGTGGTGAAGTCAGGGTTACCAACGGCAATCTCTACGATGTTCTCGTCGCCTGCCATGTCATCTGCCATGGTGGTTTCGGTCGAGTCAGCTTCGGTGGTGGTGGATTCTGACTCTGAATCGCTTGAGCAAGCGCCCGCAACGAGACCGAAGCCCATTACCAATGCAAGTGATCCGATCATGAACTTGTTCCGCATGTATATCTCCTTAGGTTGGGGGTGTACTTGTCTAATTCGGTCTGGGAGCAAAATTTGGATGCAAATAGCAGAATTAATGTTGCTCACCACCACAGGCTCTGGGCCTGCAGTACGGCCAGTCTTGCAGATTCGGCCAGTAAACTCGGGTCATGATGGATTTTGTGATTGTCACGGGGCTCTCTGGTGCTGGGCGCACGCAGGTGGGGAACACGCTCGAGGATCTGGGCTGGTTTGTGATTGACAATCTGCCTAGCGAACTGATTCCAAAGGTTGGCGAGTTAGCGCGGTTTAAGTCAGAGTCACCCACGCCGGTCGGCTTGATTGTGGGCTCAGACGGCAATGTTGACGGAGTCGCTCCCGCTCTTGATGAGTTGCGGGCCTCTGGCGCCAAGGTGACCACTATGTTCTTAGATGCGGCAACACCAGTACTGGTGCGCAGGTACGGGGACACCAAGCGCCGTCACCCGATGTTGGGAGACCTGGGGTCGGTTGTGAATGCAATCGATCAAGAACGCAGGCGACTTGAGCCAGTTCGAGAGTCCGCCGACATTGTCATTGATACCTCCGAGATGAACGTGCATGACCTTCGGCGCAGGGTGGTTGAGATTTTTGGTGAAGCCGGAGATCGAGACACCACGCAAGTCACGATTATGTCCTTTGGTTATAAGCACGGCGTGCCGCCAGATGTTGACCTGGTTCTGGACTGCCGCTTTCTTCCAAACCCGCACTGGGT
>WLLG01000355.1 GCA_009700815.1 Actinomycetota bacterium | reverse complement strand
TCACGAGTCCAAATTACGGCTAGAGCGCATCAGGAGGATCTCGCTGCAAGAATGTTGATGTGATTCCAATCCTGACCCCGACAGAGATGGCCGCAGTGGATTCCGCTGCACCCGAACCCTTTGAGGTGCTTGTGCACCGGGCTGGCTTTGCCGTGGCATCAGCAGCGCTTCGTCTGCTCGGAGGCAGCTACGGCAGACGGGTGGTGGTGGTTGCTGGACCAGGGAATAATGGCCAAGACGGCCGAGTAGCAGCGCAGATGCTGCGTAGGAGCGGGGTGCGGGTGACCGTGCTTGAACAATCACCTGATCTGAAGTCACTGCCCTCATGTGACTTGGTCATCGATGCCGGATACGGCACGGGGTTTCATGGAACCCATCATTGCTTTAGCAGTGATAGCCCTGTGCTCGCAGTGGATATCTGCTCTGGACTGAATGGTCTGACTGGCGAGATATCGGGATCTGTTGCCCCGGCTGTCGAGACAGTGAGTTTCGCTGCACTCAAGCCGGGGTTGCTCTTTGGTGATGGTCCAGAGGTGAGCGGCCGGGTGCATGTTGCTGATATTGGCCTTGATGTCAGCGCTGCGAGCATGCACCTAGTAACGGACAGTGATCTACGCGGCTGGGTACCGAAGCGTGAGCTGAGGGCGCACAAATGGAGCCATGCAGTGTGGTTGATTGCGGGGTCTCCGGGAATGTCTGGGGCAGCTGAACTTGCCGCCACTGCCGCCCTGCGTGGCGGAGCGGGGTACCTACGCTTATCCACCCCCGGCGGGACCTCACCAACCATGCCCATTGAGGCCGTTGGCTATCCACTCAACGCAGAGTCTTGGGCAAGCGAAGTCGTGATGCAGGCTGAACGATTTCAGGTGGTGGCAGTTGGCCCGGGCCTCGGTAGGTCAGAGGGCACCCGAGTGCAGGTACGAGAACTTGTTGCCGAACTCAACCGGCCTGTGGTGCTCGACGGGGATGCACTCTGGGCGCTTGGCTTACAAGCCGGACAGTTGTTGAAACAGCGCAGGTCTCCAACGATCATTACTCCCCATGACGGGGAGTTCGAACAACTCATGGGTCATCGGCCAGGTGCCGACCGCATCGCTGCGGCCCGAGAATTAGCAGCAGCCACAGGGGCCGTAGTGTTGCTGAAGGGTCAAGCCACCGTAGTGACACAGACGGGCAGTGGCTGCTTAGTGGTGCGCTCCGGGGACTCAAGACTCGCAACCGCAGGAACAGGCGATGTCCTAACGGGGCTCATTGCGTCGCACCTAGCCCTAGGTGCCGATCCGCTTCGGGCGGCGGCTTCTGCAGCACAGCTTCATGGCCGGGCATCCATGCTTGGACCCGAGCGAGGCCTGCTGGCCTCGGACATCGCTGGGTTGCTAGCAGAGGCATGGAATCAGTGCGAGGCAGAGCAACCGCGGTAGCGGAGGAGTCTGACCTGAGGCATCTCGAGCGCGTACTCTGGACAAGTGCCACGCCATGCCGCCATAGAGGTTGACCTCAGCGCAATTACTGCAAACGCTCGAGCAATCCTCGCTGCTTCTTCCGGTGCCCAACTCTGTGCAGTTGTCAAGGCCGACGGATATGGCCACGGCGCAGTACAGGTTGCGACAGCAGCGTTAGAAGGTGGAGCGACTTGGCTTGCTGTTGCGCTGGTCGAAGAGGGGGCCTTACTCCGAGGAGCAGGAATCGAAGCTCCGATTCTGCTGCTCTCGGAACTGCCTGCTGATTGCATGGCAGAGGCGCTGGCGTTGGGGTTGACTCCAACCGTGTACACGGCAGAGGGTGTGGCAGCCGCTCGGCAAGCAGTCCAGAACGCAACGGTCCGACCAAGTGTCTGGTCGGTTCACCTGAAGGTTGATACTGGAATGCATCGGGTGGGAGCGCACCCTTCGGATGCGATTGAGATCGCTCGATCCATCCATGCTTCGAGCGAATTGCAGATTGGTGGAACCTTTACCCACTTTGCGGTCGCCGATGACCTTGAGCGTTCAGAGACTGCAGAACAACTTGCACTCTTTGAGCTCTTCCTTGAGCAACTCAACGCCGAGCAGATCGACCCAGGGCTCGTTCATGCCGCCAATTCAGCGGGAGTGCTCGGTCACCTTCGGGCACATCTCGACTTGGTGCGATCAGGAATCGCGATCTACGGGTTAGCTCCCTCAATCAGCTTGGATTCCGTTGCACAGTTGCAACCCGCCCTGCGCCTGAGTTCCGAGGTCTCGATGGTGAAATCAGTCGAGGCCAACCGCGGTGTGAGCTATGGCCTGCAACACGTCTTTAGCAAAGAAGCTCGGGTCGCGATTGTTCCGCTTGGCTATGCGGACGGGGTTGATCGCAGGCTGGGTCTGGTAGGTGGACAGGTACTTATCGGTGGAGTTCGCCGCCCAATGCGTGGAGTGGTCACCATGGACCAGCTCATCGTGGAGGTCACCGATGGGCCCGAAGTGCAAGTTGGCGATGAGGTTGTGTTGCTCGGAGGCCAAGGAGGGGAGCAGATCCCTGCTCAGGAATGGGCCGATCTTCTTGGCACGATTACCTATGAGGTTGTCTGTCGATTGAGTACTCGGATTCCACGGCGATACGTGTCCTCGGGCCCGCATTCCTGATGCGGGTCATTCTGTACCGGAGTGGGCAGACAGATAGTGTGATGTCGTGAACTGTTTCTCAACCCGCTACCAACGCTGAGATGAACTCGCCAAGGAATTCTGGCCGAGTTCAGGCAGGTAGCTCATCGCCGGAACAGACCCGAGAGCTTGCCGCTGCAATTGCAGAGCTTGCTCGCCCCTGTGACCTCGTGCTCCTCGTTGGTGACCTTGGTGCCGGGAAGACGGCATTTACCCAAGGCTTCGGAAGAGGCCTCGGGGTAGACGATCAGATCACGAGTCCGACCTTTGCTCTTGTGCAGAGCTACACCGGGCGCTTGGACTTGTACCACCTAGATGTTTACCGACTGGAACACATGAACGAGGCCCTAGATCTGGGCTTGTCTGAAATGCTCGACGACGAGTCGGTGACAGTTATTGAATGGGGCGACAAAATCACTCAAGCATTGCCACGCGATTACCTAG
>WLLG01000354.1 GCA_009700815.1 Actinomycetota bacterium | reverse complement strand
CTCGAACGGCGTGAGGTGTCCCGCGCTGATGGCCAACTCGAGGTTCGGCCGCTCGGACTTGCACGTCGAGGTGACGAACTCGTTCATAGCCATGGGCTGGACTACGACGTGATTGTTCACTCAGATGTGGAGTCAACCGAGGAGTCAGTGGAGTCAATTATCTCCGCAATGCGCAGCGGTGGATACCTGTAAGCCATCGGCTCAGGCAGGACCGTCCACAGTCCATGCGACGGCGCCTTCGGTCTCTCGCGTTCTGAAGAGACTGGCAACCTGTTCCCACAGGTCCATCGCCGTTGAAAGAATCCAGTACTTCTTCGACACGGCTTTGCTGATTTTGCTGAACTCAGCGCGGTCGGTCACGACCCTGCCTGTCCCGAGAAAGCGGGGGGCGTCGTCTGCGACACGTCCTTGAAAGTCGCACGGAGCGACCTCAATGCGAGCAGTGTGACGAAGGCGCTTCACCTTGCCAGACTCGGGTCCGGTGGTACACGCCCACCCGTCCATATGCTGAACGGTCCAGATAGGGGTGGTGACGGGGTCGCCGTTGCGGCGAAACGTGGTCAGCGCCACGTATTTTGCGGCATCAAGTGCAGAGGTATCCGGGGCGGTCACGAAAGAAGTCTGTCAGGGTTGTTCAGGGCCTGCTCGACTGAACGTAAACGGCGGTAGGTCCCGGCAGTCGCCGAACATGGCAGGATTGCGACCTGAGCAGCGCAACTCTGCATGCAAGCAGGATGAGTAAGGAGTCTCCATGAGTACGGGCAAGGAACGAGTACGAACCGTTGCCCGATGGGCGCTCGGCATTGTGTTGTGCGTGGCGGGCGTTGGTCACCTGACTGCTCAGCGAGTCGAGTTTCAAGCACAGGTTCCGTCTTGGTTCCCCATTGACGCCGATGTTGTTGTGGTGGTCTCGGGCGTGGTCGAGGTGCTGTTGGGTCTTGCACTCATCTTCGCCGGCAGCCGCATCTTTCCAGAAGGGAGCGTCGCAAAGGTCGGCCTAGTTGTAGCGGCGTTCTTCATTGTGATCTTCCCCGGCAATATTGCTCAGTTCATAGATGGAGTTTCAGCGTTTGGTTTAGATACCGACGCGGAACGCTTCATCAGATTGTGGTTCCAGCCGCTGTTAGTTCTGTGGGCGCTGTGGTCAACAGGCGGCTGGACATGGTTGCGTGACTGGCTGCGCACGAAGCGCGCCGCATGAGCGAACCGACTGTCAGGTTCTCGGCCGACGGTCCCGCTGTTGCTCCGCTAGGAATGGGAGCGTCTTCTTGGGGCAACCCGGTCTGGGGTATGGGTACCTACGACCAGGATCTGTCCGAGTTGACTATCGCCGAAGCCTTAGACGCTTCGATCGCTGCTGGGGTTGCGCTGATCGACACCGCCGCAGGCTACGGAAACGGAGAGAGTGAGCGGATCATCGGTCGGCTCTTGGCGGCAGACCCAGTGCGCCAAAAGCGGGTCATCATCGCCAGCAAGTTTATGCCGATGCCATGGAAGCTTGACGTGCGCGTTGTGTTGCGTCGGTCTCTTGAGGGGTCATTAGACCGGCTCGGGCTGGACTCGGTTGAGCTATATCAGATCCACGGTCCCATCAGCCTGCGCAGCCACAAGGTGCTTGCCGCTGCGTTGGCATCTGCTGTCAAAGATGGGCTGGCTCAGGCAGTCGGTGTCTGCAATTTCTCGGTCAAAGAGATGACGCAGATGCAGCGGGCGCTCGGCGAGCACGGGGTGTCGCTGGCATCGAATCAGATTGAGTTCTCGCTGCTGCGGCGTCGGCCCGAGACTTCGGGCTTGATCGAAACCTGCCACGAGTTGGGCATTGTTCCGCTGGCCTACTCGCCTATGGGTCAGGGCCGACTCACGGGCAAGTACTCGGCCGAATCGCCCCCTCAGGGAAGGCGCCGGTTTGGGGCACACCCGATGGAACACGTAGAGGCTGTCCTTGAGTTGGTCCGACGCGTCGGCGAGACCAACGAGCGCACACCTTCGCAGGTGGCGTTGCGCTGGCTTGTGCAGAAGGGTGCGGTGCCAATTCCCGGCGCCAAGAATCAGGAGCAAGCTTCTTTGAATGCGGGTGCGCTGGGCTGGGAGCTGAGCGCGACCGACATGGCAGCGCTTGATGCTGTGGCGCTTGAGGGCAGGCGCACCATCCACGGCAGAATCTTTCAGCACGGCTGATTAGCTGAGGTCGGTTGACGGGGTTTGTAGCGCCCGAGGTCAGTTAAAGCAGCCGCAACTCGGTATGTATCGACTACGATACATACCGTGACGGATTTCGCTTCCACGCTCAAGACTTCCCGCTTGGCTGCTGGGCTGACCCAAGCCGATATGGCAGAACGAACCGGCATCGCGCGACCCAATATCGCTGGCTACGAGAACCGCCGACGCGAACCACTTTTCGCCACGGCGTTGAAGCTTCTCGACGCCGCCAACGCTTGTACCGAAATCGAACCACCCGTCACGTGGAGGTGGACAGATGACCGTCGCCCCTACGCGATTCCGTCACGCCTCTGGCGACTCTCTCCAACTGTCGCACTCAGCCGGTTCGAACCGGGCCCGCACCTTTGGTGGAGCGGGCCGCCGCTAGAGCTCGATATGGGACAACGACCAGACCGCTGTAGAGCATACGAACTGGTCCTGCGCGAAGGTTCGCCGCAAGACATCGAAGCTCTCGTGGACGCGGTCCTGCTCTGTGAAGCATGGCCCGACCTGACACTGCCCAGGTCCCTGAGGGCGGCATGGGCGCCCCTCATTGCGGTCGCTCTGGGATCGGCCGACCTAGCTGAAGCATCGTGAACCGGCTGACCCCGCTTCAACTGCGAACGGCGCGAACGTTGTTTGCCCTTCCCGCCGCAGCAGGGTTCGCGCTTGCTAGCGGTTCAGCCCTAGTCGATGAGCAGTTCGACCGCAGCGCTATCGGGGAACTGCACGACCAGGTAGAGCTGCCCGCCGTTAGCTTGAACGAAGCGCTTGAGGGTAGAGAGTGACCGAGACTTCTAGTTCGAGTGCTGAGGCGACGCGTTGCAGCGTGGTGAGCGTCGATCCAACTCCTCCGGCTTCGAGGCGGGCGATCG
>WLLG01000353.1 GCA_009700815.1 Actinomycetota bacterium | reverse complement strand
CTAGTCAGATCAGCAGCCAACCTGGCGCAGTTAGTGCCCCAGCCCTTCACAGCCAGCCACCCCTTCACAGCCAGCCAGCCCTTCAAGAGGGCGACCTCAAAAACAACGGAGCCACTAAGTCGTGAATCTGAACCAAGGCCTTCTCGATCTATCCCTGGGCGAGTTAATGCAGCGAGCAGCCTCGTTGCGTGACAGCACCACCGGAACCCGGGTGACCTACTCCCCGAAGGTTTTCATCCCACTCACAAAGCTCTGCCAAGACAAGTGCGGCTATTGCACTTTTGCTCAACCACCGGCGAGAGTTGAGGCTCCTTTTCTGAGCGCCGCTGAAGTGCTCGCAATCGCAAAACAAGGTGCGCGGGCAGGATGTCACGAAGCCCTGTTTACCCTTGGCGAGCGGCCGGAGTTGCGCTACCCCGTAGCCGCTACTTGGCTCAGCGAGCACGGCTATGGATCAACCATTGAGTACCTCGTCGCTATGTGCGAACTGGTCTTAGAAAAGACGGGTCTGTTGCCGCATGCGAACGCTGGTGCACTGTCCGAGGACGAACTCGCCCTGCTTCGACGGGTGTCACCATCCCAAGGGATGATGATTGAGTCGCTCAATCCAGATCTCTCCTGTCACCTCGGATCACCCGATAAAACTCCCGAGCGCAGGCTGCTCACCCTTGAAGCAGCCGGGCGTCTTCAGATTCCATTCACGACAGGAATACTCGTTGGGATTGGCGAATCCCGCGCCGACCGGGTGCAAGCACTCGAAGCCATTGCAGATTCGCAGCGGCGACATGGCCACATCCAAGAAGTCATTGTCCAGAACTTCCTTCCTAAGGAGGGAACTTCTATGCACAAATCACCACCCTGCCCTCAGGAGGAGTACCTCGAGGCCTTGGCGCTTGCCCGCCTCATCCTTCCCACGCAGATTCACCTGCAGGCGCCACCCAATCTGTCCGAGGATTTCGCCAGCCTTCTTGATGCTGGCATCGACGACTGGGGTGGCGTGTCTCCGATTACCGCAGACCATGTCAACCCGGAGCGGCCTTGGCCTGAACTAGATCGCCTAGAAGAGGTCAGCCGATCTGCTGGCTTTGCATTGGCGCCTCGTTTGACGATTTACCCAGAGTTTGCCCTTCAACCCGAGCGATTTCTGGATGCGAGCCTGCGATTTGCGGTGATGGACCGCTCAGACGCCGAGGGTCTTGGTAGGGATGATCCGGGGTCAGTCTTTCCTGAGAAGATGACCGCGAAGCAAGATGCTGGGACTGGCGCAGAGGTCATCAGTATCTCTGCCCGTGGTGAGAGTTCTACGGCTTGGTATTCCGGTGCTGCAGTTTCACCACCGATACTGGTTCCTAGCACCACGCCTAACCGACTGACTCGTGGCGCAGTGCACGAGGTTCTTCAGGGTGTACTACTCGGACAAGAAGTCGGACAGCTAGAGATTGTGACGCTCTTCTCTGCCCGCGGCACCGAGGTAGCTGCAGTAGCAGAGGTGGCGAATGAGCTTCGCAAGCGTGCAGTCGGAGACACCGTCACCTATGTCAAGAATCGCAATATCAACTACACCAATGTCTGCACCTTCAAATGCAAATTCTGCGGATTCTCGAAAGGTCCGCTCAGCCTGAACCTACGGGGAACTCCCTACTTGCTCACCTTGGAAGACATGCAAGAACGTGTACGTGAAGCCCGTGATGTAGGTGCAACTGAAGTCTGTTTGGTGGGAGGGATCCATCCCAGCTTTGACGGGGATTACTACATCGATGTGTGTAAGGCCGTGAAGGAAGCGGTTCCAGACATGCATCTTCACGCGTTCACAGCGCTCGAGGTGACTGAAGGTGCGAAGCGGCTTGGCGAACCACTTGATATCTACCTACAGCGACTCATGGATGCAGGCTTACGCTCCCTGCCTGGTACAGCTGCAGAGATTCTCGATGATGAAGTTCGAGCAGTTCTTTGCCCCGACAAGATCAATACACAAGAGTGGCTCGATGCGCACCGCATTGCGCATTCCCTAGGGTTGCGCTCCAACGTGACAATCATGTTCGGGTCAATTGAGCACCCCATTAGTTGGGCTCGACACTTGCTCGCCACCCGGGATCTGCAAAAAGAAACCGGCGGATTCACTGAGTTCGTCGGACTGCCATTTGTTCATATGGCAACCCCGCTCTATCTGCAACGCAACGCCCGGCGAGGCCCCACATTTAGAGAGGTGCTGCTGATGCACGCCGTGGCAAGAATCACCTATCACGGCTACATCGACAATATTCAAGGATCTTGGGTGAAGCTCGGCCTAGAAGGGATCGCCCAACTTCTGCAAGCGGGAGTCAACGACCTTGGCGGAACGCTGATGGACGAGAACATCTCTCGTGCGGCAGGTGCGAGCCACGGAACCGACGTCACCCCGGAGGACTTCCGCAATCTTGTCGAACCCCTCGGCCGGACTCTTGAACAACGGACCACACTCTATGGTCGCCCACAGAATGGAAGCCCTGAACCCGAAGAAGTAGCCGCTGTTTCAGTGTAAATCGAAACAGGTCCGCTCGGTAGCAAGAACCCAGCTAGCCGCAAGGCACGGCGCTCACTTGCAGAATGGGAGTTGCCGACCCCGGTACCGCAGCAGGAAACTCACTTGTCGCAGCGCAAACTAAGGAATCGGGGAAGCTCACGACGATTCGACCCGCTGCGTCACGCGGCACAACGAACACTGCTGCAGGTCCCGAGGCGGTGAACTGCTGTACCCCTGGGTTGACTCGAATCGGTAGCCGCGCAGACGCCGGGTTCGATGCAATGTATTCCGCTCGAGCGCTACTCAATGCCGGGTATGGAGCTTGGCCTTGTGGGGTAGTCCAAGAAACCACTAGAGCCTGACCCGCCACATCTTGCGAGTCAGGCTCAGTTGGGTTTGAGTAACGAGCGGGGAGAACTGTAATCAACTGAGTTTTCTCTACTCGCTCTGAGTAGCCGCCCTGCCCAGCACAGGTATCAAGAACCACCCGCAGTGTGTACTGCCCAGGCGTGCTGTAGCTAAAGCGCGAGATGGTTTCGCCTTGGGCCGGCGACCCAGCAGTGTCGCAGCTCTGACTAGG
>WLLG01000352.1 GCA_009700815.1 Actinomycetota bacterium | reverse complement strand
GATACACCCCGTAACTGATACGTCCGAGCCAGAGCAGTGGAGGTAGTGAGAGCGCCCGACTAAAGATGCTCTTCTGCAGACTCGCAAAGATGATTACTGAGGTGCAAACTGCCGTCAGAAGGAATCCCCAGGGATACAACCAGTCGCTTCGCAGGCGAGCTACGTGCCACAGCCATACCGTGATACACGCTGCTGCAACGCCGAACAGCACCAAGACTCGCTGCAGCACCACGGAGTACACCTGAGTCCTTCGCAGCGTGAAACAAGCTAGGAGTGCGCCCATCAGAATTTCGGCCGCACGGGTCTCAGTTCCGAAATAGGACCGGTCAATTGCACCCTGCGCAAGTAATCCGTTCGCTATGGCCGACAGCACAATGAGCACTGCTAGCACGATGGCGAGCAGTCGTAGACGCTTGCGTTGGGTACCTCTCCCCTTCAACAGCAGGACACCCATAACAATGAGGGGGAGGATCAGATAGAACTGCTGCTCTACTGCCAAACTCCAAAAGTGCTCGAGTGGGCTCGGTGCAGCAAACTGCGCACCATAGGAACGGTCAGCCCGAATGAAATGCCAGTTCAACAATGACAGCAGCGAGTACGGCACATCCGATCGCAGATCACGAAGCTGCTCCGTATCCCAGACGCCTGCTGCCCCCATAGCAATGACCAGGGCGATCGTGACCCAAGCTGCTGGCAGAAGCCGGCGACCGCGACGGGACCAGAACCGCCGGAAATCAAGCTTTTCCGCCGAGACCCACTCCCGAAGCAGCAAGGAGGTGATCAGGAAACCCGACAGCGTAAAGAAGGCAGAGACTCCAAGGAATCCTCCTGGAAGCCACCTGAACCTTGCGTGGTAGAACAGCACTGCAAGAACTGCAAGCGCACGCATGCCGTCTAGCGCTGCAACCTGACCGAGGGGAGTTGCGGGAATTCCTTGCAGGCGGATACTCGTCTGGCGCGTCGGGCTGCTTCCAGCACTTGTTGGAGAGGACCCGCTAGGGGCAGCTACGTCGGCCTTACCCATGATCTAGTCAATGCTAGGCGGGCCGCTAGGTTGAATCTTGGACATCAAGTATTTCCCAGGCGCAGTCTGACGCAGCCGTTCTGAGACCCGGGGCGCACGAAGTGCCAGTCCCCACCAAGTAACCCTGAGTTCTGTCTCGACCATGGTTCGAACTACAGCCATCTTTGAAGCCCCCGCGACACGATCCACAAACGCAATCGGAAGCTCAGTAATCACCAAGTCGGCAGCACAAAGCCGGTAGGCCGTCTCAATCTGAAACAAATAGCCATTAGCTGTTGTTCCATCAATGTCGATTCGCTCAAGTGCAGTTGCCCGGTAGGCACGAAATGCAGTTGTCGCATCCGCCATCCGCAGTCTGAGCATGGCTCTGGCATAGGAATTGCCCCACTGCGAGAGCTGCCGCCGAAGCCATGTCCAGTTCGGAACCGAGCCACCTGGCACATAGCGCGAACCAATCGCCACATCGGCTCCGTTATCCACAGCTGTGATCAGCGCTGGCAGGACACTCGGATCATGAGAGAAGTCTGCATCCATCTGGATAATCACCTCATAGTGAGCATCCAACGCATGGCGGAACCCGTGGCGGTAGGCAGCGCCCAAACCTGCCTTGCCGGGACGGTGAAGCACCTCAATGCCTCCCAACTCGGCTGCCGCCTCATCTGCAATACGGCCCGTTCCATCGGGGCTGTTGTCATCACAGACAATCACATGCAGGTCAGGGCAAAGATCCCGAATGGTCTCGAGCAGGCGCCGAATGTTCTCGGCCTCCTGGTATGTGGGGATCACAAGGGTTCTTTGCACGTAGAGACTGTACCGTTAGGCGATGCCTTGCCTTGCTTTGCTTGGCTTGGCCTCGCCGAATTACCTAGTTAGCGGCAGCGTTGATACAGCGAAAACATGTTGGCTTCGGTAACGATGCAGTAGTGATCCTTGACCACCTGATTTGGCGCAGGAGAGCCTGAACCCGCACTCTGATTGGGCTCAGTCCAACCGGACCAAGCATCAGACAGAATCAGCCAGTCGTTTCGGAGCAACTCTGCCGCAAGACCGGAGTCTTGTGCGTCTGCCAGGCCGGGATCCATCTCGATGTAGCGAGTACCGGGCGGCAACTCTGGAAAGAGGTAATAAAAGAACGCATCGCTGTAGTTCGCCCGCGAGAGATCTGTCGGCCCCACAATGAGCGACTCCCCCGGCTTCGAGCGTTCGCTGAGACTGTCCGTGACTGCTTGTGCATCCTCAGCGCCTTCCGCGCTACCAAAGTAAAAGACCCTGCCATTCCGGCTGATCTCGTAGCCAAACTGATTCCTGCCAAAGGTCTGACCGACCAAATCTGCGTAGGTGCGCAATGGGTAAAAGGGGATGACGGCCAGCAAAATCAATGCAATTGGCAGGGTGGCCAACCATGCGCTTCTGCCAACCTCCCAGGTTGGCCTGGCCTGCTGAATCAGCACCGCTACTGCTGGAATACATAAGGCAAACGAAATTCCAGTCACCCAAGACAAATGTGCGGTATCGGGGCGTTGGACTGCTTGAGTGATAAGCGCAGCGCAGAACAGCGCTGCTGGCCAGAGGGCAGTGGTCCGCTGCGAGGAGAGTTCCCGCTTGCGTAGGCGCCATGCACCGAAGAGCACTAACAGAATTGATGCCGGTACCAGAAAGAACCACAGAAAGATTTGATGTGAGAGCGCAGGCATTGGGAGCGGCCAGCCGGAGAGCCGAAGAGCTCCGGCTCGCTGCAAAAACCCGTCCACCTGATTCCACGATGGCGGTACCGGAAGCGACCTACCCGCTCGAAGTTTGAATACTGGGTCAAGGAACATTCCCTGGAACGATGCACCTACTCCCGAGATCACTAAGTGGGGTATGTACAAGGCCAGAGTTGCGACTCCCCCAAGAATCAACCGGATTCTTTGGGGCTTGCCGAGTCGGAACATCATGGCTAGAGATCCAATGCCAACGGCTATGACCAAGTCCGGCCGAAACAGCAATGCTGCGCCGGCCAAAACTCCAGACAGCACAGCTAGAGAGTTTGCATGTTTGATATTCGGCCGACATGCTG
>WLLG01000351.1 GCA_009700815.1 Actinomycetota bacterium | reverse complement strand
ACTCCGTTTGTAGCCGACCCTGCCAAGCGTTCCCACGTGGTTGCGACCATTGATTTTGACGAAACAATTGACGCCGCTGTTGTGGCCGCTGTCCTGCGGGACAATGGACTCATTGATGTCGAGCCCTACCGCAAGCTTGGCCGGAACCAACTACGAGTAGCCATGTTCCCCGCTATCGACCCATCTGATGTGGCTGCACTCACGGTGTGTGTGGACTACGTGATTGAACAGCTGGGATGACCATGGATTCCGCCGAGACGTACCAGGAATCCTCTGATTCACTCCGCGAAATTCGTGATCAGTTGACTGGGCCCGGCGGGCAGTTCGAAGTTGTCAGTGCCACAGTCGATGGCATCGTGATGAAGACGTACAAGAACCGCTTCAGCAGCCTTCGAGAGGTTGCCGCTTTCGGTGCGCTGCACCAAGACAAAGAGTTCTTAGTCTTTGGAGATCGGCGAATTACGTTTCTCCAGTTTCTCGCTCAGGCAAACTCGCTGAGTCAGGTACTGACCGAACAGGCCGGTGTTCACCATGGTGACCGAGTTGCCGTGCTGGCACAGAACTCGCCTGAGTGGTGCCTTGCGTTTTGGGGCACCGTAGATCTGGGGGCCGTACTAGTCGGTCTGAACGGCTGGTGGACTACCGAGGAACTCATGTATGGCCTCGACGACTCCGGGTCAAAGGTTCTGGTTGTGGATCGGAAGCGATTTGAGCGCATTGCCGATCAAGTGCACCTACTCCCTAATCTCGAACACATCTATTTGATTGATGCTCTGCCCGAGGAGTTCGAGGTTGCTTCGGGATCCGGGCCACAGGTCCACAGCTTCTCTGAACTAGCTGCGCATCCCACCGAGACCTTCCCGACAGTACCGATAGAAGAATCAGACCCGGCTGTCATTTTCTATACCTCGGGCACCACGGGTAAACCCAAGGGTGCAATCAGTTCTCACCGCAGCATGATCGCAAACTTGCAGAACACTGCCTGCATATCAACCGCCTCGGTGATGCACTTGTCGCGCAGACCTGCGGGCAGCACATCGGATCAAGCGACTCATTCTCCTGCGACTCCCCCGCAGATGACTGCGCTCTTTACTGCACCGCTGTTTCACGTGGCCGGCTGTCACTCGACCATGGTGGTTGGAATGCTCGCCGGGGTAAAGCTCGTGATGCTCGAAGGCAAGTTTGAACCAGAGAAAGCTCTGACTCTCATCGAGGACGAGAAGATCACGATGTGGTCCGGTGTTCCCACCATGGTGTGGCGAGTGTGTGAGTACCCAGCTCGTCACGATTTCGATACTTCCTCGGTCACCAACGTGAGCTTTGGCGGCTCCCCCTCTGCAGATGAACTGCTCCGCAGGATCAGAGAGACATTTCCAGGGGTTCGCACCACCACCAACGCATATGGCCTCACTGAGTCCTCCTCAGCGGCCACCACACTCTCGGGGGCCGATGCATTTCTCAAGCCCGATTCGGTTGGCCTGCCGATGCCGACAGTAGACATCGCAATTCTTGGTTCACATGGCGAGCACCTGCCCCCTCTGCAGACAGGCGAGGTGCTGCTGCGCGGTCCGATCATCATGCCGGGCTACTGGAACAAGCCCGAGGCAACTGCAACCACAGTGATTGATGGCTGGCTACACACCGGAGATGTCGGGCACCTTGATTCCGAGGGATACCTGTTTATTACTGACCGTGCCAAGGACATGATTATCCGAGGTGGCGAGAACATCTATTGCGTAGAAATCGAAAATCGGCTGGTCGAACATCCTGGTGTTGCTGATGCGGCAATCATTTCTGTCCCTCACGAGACCCTTGGCGAAGAAGTGAAAGCTGTGCTGGAGATAGCCGACGGGGCGGAGGTCACTGATGAAGAGATTCGCAGTTGGGTAGCGGCAACCTTGGCAGGGTTCAAGGTGCCTAGTTACATAGAGCGTTGGGACGGAAAGTTGCCTCGCAATGCTTCGGGCAAGCTGCTCAAGAACGTCTTGCGTGGCGAGGGCCACGTGAGCTTCAACGAAACTATGTGAGCGACTGCACCCCTCAAGCCGACTCCACTTGGCAGGCCCTAGCCGCCTAGATTGGACAGATGAGCGCATTGTTGCCCGATGGAAGCTACGACGCTTTTGTGATTGACCTCACCGAAGAATCCGAAGATGCAGGGCAGCTTCAAACTCTGGTTGAGCTCACGATCGTTGCTGGCGAGCACAAAGGTCTGGTGTTGCAAGTAGCGACTGATTCCTCAATCGGACTCTTTGAGGACTTAGTCGGCATGCCTGCGACGCTGACGGTGACCAACGGGTCGCCGCAAGTCCGCATCGATAACTGAGCAAATGATCGGTTGAGCAATTTCGTTCGTTCACAGTCGGTTAGGTAGCCGGAAACAGAGCCGAAACAACGTCTCTTTAGGTTTCTCTCATCTTGAGGCACAGAGCTGATGCCATCAAGCGGTCGTCCGAGACACGGGCGGAGACGTGTTTCCCCTCTGGGGTGACACGTGAGATAGGAGGAACCACAGCGTGATCAAGAACCGATGGACCAAGTTCGGACTTGGTGGGCTACTCGTGTTAGGAGTTCTGCTCATACCGGGGTCTGCCTTTGCGCAGGATGCCCCTGTATTCGATCCAGCTGCTGCCGTGCCAGCCGGGGTAGATGGCTTTGGCCTCAATCTTCTCTGGATCATCATTGGTGCAGCCCTGGTGATCTTCATGCAGGCTGGTTTCGCAATGGTCGAAACCGGTTTCTGTAGAGCCAAGCATGCCGCTCACGTTGTGACGACCAACCTGGCTATCTTCGGATTGGGTTTTGTTGGCTTCTTCTTCATTGGCTTTCCGCTCATGTTCGGGGGTTATAGCTACCCCGGTTACTTCGGCCTCGATGAAGCTCTCGGCGGACCGCTAGTTGGCAGCGGAAGCTGGACGTTTGCGTGGTGGTCCTGGGATGCCTTTGCTCTCAGCAACATTCCCGATGCAGCGTTGCCAGCAATTGCGGCGTTCTTCTTGTACATGGTGGCGTTCATGGATACCACGGCAACAATCCCAACGGGTTCAATGGCTGAACGCTGGAAGTTCAAGAGCTTCATTGCTT
>WLLG01000350.1 GCA_009700815.1 Actinomycetota bacterium | reverse complement strand
GCTTATTCGCAGCGGAAGCTACAGGATCCATAAGTTGACAGAGTAACAAACTTTGTCAACTTGTCAACTGTATCGACCTGTCAACCGTCTAGCCCTGTCAACTACTGAAACACCCTGCGTTCCTGAGGGTTGGCTGCAGTCTCAGGGTTGATTGCCCGGCCGATGCTGAACCACGTCCACGGCTTGGGGCCGCGAGCGTAGCGACTGGTGATCGACTCAATATGAAAGCCCGATGCCTCAACTAATTCGGACATCTCTCGAGTGAGATGGCACCCACCAGCTAGCTTGCCTTGCAGGGGATCAAGCCTGCGCTGCCATTTTGCAATGGGAGCGTCGGGAGAGAGTCCGTGTTCAAGGAAGTGGAATTGCCCGCCGGGCTTGATGACTCGCCGGAGCTCGTTCAGCGCTGCCGTCACATCTGGGATGGTGCACAAGGTGAACGTCGAGAGTGCTCCGTCGCAGCTGTCTGTGGCTAACGGAAGCAACTCGCCTGTTAGCCCAACCTGCTCAACCATGGGGTAGTGAGCCCCTGCGGCTGACCGGGTAGCCCGTTCAGCGGCAAGCTTCGGCTCTGCTAATCGAAGTGCCTGTTGCGAAGGCTCAACGGCGAAGACGCGTGTGACCTCGGCTGGATACACCGAGGTGTTTGCTCCCGAGCCAAATCCAATCTCGACGATGACTCCCTCCAAGCCAGCGATTGCCTTTTCCCGCCAAGGGAGCATCTCTGGATTGGCGCACATTGCGTCCACCATCCGAGGTAGAACTCGTTCGTTATACAGGCTGCCCAAGCGCCAGTTCATGGGAGCAGGCTAGGTGGTCGGGAGCGTGCGAGTTTCTCTAGCCGGTTGCGCCGACCGAATGCTGTTGGCCTCGCTCTCTCGCGCAGCCTTTGCCAAGTTTTCGATCATGGAGCCAAAGACAATGTTGTGAAGCGGGCTAATCGAGAGCCAGTACAGGCGGCCAGGAAGGCCGCGAGGAATAAACAGCGCCCGCTGATGCAGCACCGTGATGCTGCTGTTCGTAGAACTGCTGCTAGCGGGACCTTCCTCGGTAGTGATAGAGAATTCAAGCCACGCGTCGCCCGGCAGCTTCATCTCGGCGCGCAGCCGCAAAAGCTCGCATGTGTCGACCTCTTCGACTCGCCAGAAGTCGATTGCATCGCCCACCAGCACATGGTCTGGGTCTCGCCGGCCACGCCGCAGGCCGACTCCGCCGACTAGGCGGTCCATCCAGCCCCGCAGGCTCCAAGCCAGCGGCAGCGAATACCATCCGCGTGCTCCACCGATTCCCTCGACTGCCTGCCACGTGTACTCTGCGCTCGCTCCGACCACGGTGGATCGCTCATCTCTGTACACGGTTCCGCCGCTCCACTCGGGATCGGTCGGCATCGGATCACTCGGCGCACCAGGCCATTCAGCACCTGACCACCTAGTGATGACCTGCGCTGATCTGATCTTGTCTAGGGCGAGGCCTACTGCCTCATCAAAACCAATCAGCGAGCCCGGAAGAAGCGCCTCAATGTCATTTTCGCTCGCCACGGCATCATTTCGCAGGGACTCAATGAGAGGCTGCGCAATAGCCTTGGGAACAGGCGTGACGATGTTGACCCAGTGGCTCGACAGCCAAGGGGTCAGGACCGGCACGGGAATGATGATTCGTTTGCGAAGGCCGTCAACTTGAGCGAATCGCTGCATCATCTCGCGATAGGTCAGGACGTCTGGACCTGCAATATCGAAGCGTCGATTGGTCTCTTCGGGAAGCTCAAGCGACTGCGTCAGGTAGCGCAGCACATCTCGAACAGCGATTGGCTGAACATGCGAACTGACCCACTTTGGGGTCACCATGACCGGCAATTGCTCAGTGAGGTAGCGGAGCATCTCGAATGAAGCCGACCCGCTGCCCAGAATGACTCCTGCTTGAAGCACCACGGCAGGAACCTTGCCGTCCAACATGATTTGGCCAACTTCTGCACGAGAAGCAAGATGCTCCGAGGCAACTTGGCCCTGTGGCACGAGGCCGCCTAGGTAGATCAATCGACTCACGCCTGCTGCGGCTGCCGCATCTGCGGTGCTTGTGGCGGCGCGGCGATCCGAGTCCGAGAACGAACCGCCCGTGCCGATCGAGTGGACGAGGTAGTACACAGCATCAATACCCTGCATCGCAGGTGCAAGTGAATCAGCATCGAGAGCATCACCTTGAACGATCTCGCAGTCGGATGCCCACCAGACACCTCGAAGTTTTTCAGGCCGCCGCGATAAACACCGCACGTCATGGCCATGCTCGATGAGAAGCGGAACGAGCCGGCCGCCGATATACCCCGTGGCTCCCATAACTAGGATTTTCATCGTGTACGACCCAACCTGTCTGGCACAGTAGCTGTGCTTCTTAGTCCGCAATCAACCTCAAACGGACCCCGAAGAGTAGTGGGGTGTGCTGCGCATTTTCCCTCGCGAACCGCAGTGCTCTTGGATGGGCGTCATAGGTCACCTCACCCCGCCTACACAGTTGGGCCCAAGACGTAACAAACTGTAGATGTGCGCACTGTTGGACATCGAGACATTCTGATTATTGGCGGCGGCCCTGCCGGATCTGCAACCGCTATTCGCGCTGCCTCCGCTGGTGCCACCGTCACCCTCTTCGAGAAGGGAATGCCCGGCCGAGACAAAATCTGTGGGGATGGTCTGACTCCGCGTGCCGTCAAGGCCCTAGGTGAGCTAGGCGTCTCGCTAGAGGATGCGCATCGAATTGATGGTCTGCGAATGATCGCCAACTCAACCGTTCGTCAATTGGAGTGGCCGGGAATTGCCCCCTTCCCTGCTCACGGGGCTGTGTGGCCGCGTCGCAAACTCGATGAGCGACTCATGGACCTTGCAGCCAAAGCCGGCGCCGAGTTGCTCTGGGGTCATGAGGCATTACCCGTGATAGAGAATGGTCGCGTCACAGGGGTATCTGTTGGAGACCAGCTCTGGACTGCAGACCTAGTGGTCGTCGCAGCCGGTGCTCCGGGACTCGTGCATCGTATGTTGGGAATGGAGCGTGACCCTGATGAACCGTTCGGTTTAGCGATCCGAACCTATGCCGAGAGCCCTCGGGCTTCGGAGCG